>JBDKIP010000139.1:0-6755 GCA_039797015.1 Bacteroidota bacterium | reverse complement strand
AACTGGAGCGGCTCCATGGTCAGCGCTCAGAAATATGGTATACTGATTGGCTCCTACTTCTTTGTCCAGAAAACGAAGAAACTCACCGAGCTCTCTGTCTATTCGAAGAAATCCGTCCTCTGCTTCAACCGAGTTGGGCCCGAACGAATGTCCGATATAATCCGGGGAGGAGAAACTGACGGCCAACAGATCGGTGATGCCATCTTTTCCCAAGGAATCAGCGATCAGTGCTTTTTTGGCAAATTCAAACGTCAGTGTATTTCCATGCGGGGTGGTCAGGATCTTGCTGTAATCTTTGCCGATGAACGAGTTGAGGTCATAGGGCAATTTCGTGCCAAAGAGAGGGTTCTCATAAGGCTTCTCATCGACCGTACTGGCCGTGTAGGTGGTTGCAGGGTACATCGTTTGCCATCCGAGTTTGTAGAAGGCATCCGGACGCTTTTGCGCGTTGTATTGTTTGACCCATTCGGGCAATTCATTTCTGTAATAGGTGGAGGTCACCCAATTGCCGGTTTTGTTGTCATACCAATAGGCGGCGTTGGCGCTATGTCCTGCCGGCAGAATGGCCCCACGATCCTTTAAGGCCACGCCCACAACTTTGGCTTTGAATTGAGTGGCCATTCGCAGTTCATCGCCAATGGTGGTGGTGAGCAGGTTGCGCGGGCTCATCATGCCGCTGGTGTTTTCAGAGCCGACGGTGCGTACAGATTTATCATCCGTACAATAGACGGTGGCTTGTTTGTCCTGATCCCACCAGGCATTTCCGGTGATGCCATTGATCGACGGAACCGATCCGGTGTAAACGGAGGCATGTCCGCAGGCAGTCACCGTTGGGGTATAGGGAATAAACGTGTTCTCACAAGAGGCACCCTGGTTCAGCAAACGCTTGAATCCGCCATCAGTTGCATAACGGTCATGGTATCGATATAAATAATCCCACCGCATTTGATCCAAGATGATGCCCACGACCAATTTGGGACGGGCCGGTGTATTTGTTTGCGCCAACAGATTTCCGCAGAACAGGATCAGCAACAGCGGGAGTACCTTTTTTTTCATAGTTCTTTATTTGTTGTAGTGATGGGCGTACAATGCTCGGCCAGTATCCGGACTTGTTTTTTGTGTTTGACGATGGTGATGCTGCACCGTTGGCGGTCGTTGAATTCCTGTCCGTGATACAATCCTTTTCCGCTCCAGATCGTATTCACAACAGCTGTGTTTCCATCCAATTGAATGGTCACTTCTTCCCGTTTCATGTTTTGAAGGCTATATACTTTAGAGCCGGCGGTGGCGATCAGACTCGCCCGATCGAATGTGTTGCCGGATTGGGTGAAATACAGGTAATGTGTTGATAGGACGGAGTCGACAATGTTGGGGTCTTTGTATTGCCAGCCGGCATCAAATCGTTCGATCACTTTCATCACCTCTGCTTCGGTCAGAACGGGTTCGGGGTAGCAACCCAATCCTGCGAGGCAACATAGAAAAAGGATCGTTTTTTGCATGCAGCAAAGATACAATCTTAATTGCCGAGGACTTTTTTTCAATAAATCACATCCAAGGCCATCTTATTCAAGGAAACGGTAGAACTGATCCAGCGGCAGGGAGCTCAGATTTCTCTCGGCAGTCAGTCCCCCTTTTTGTGCAACGAGTACCCCGTACTTTATGTCGTTGTATCCGGCGAGTTCATGCGCATCTGGGTTGATCGAGATCCATCCGCCTTTGTCCAGCACATACGGAATCCATTTCCAATCGATGTCGAGCCGCCTTGGATGCGCGTTTAATTCGATCACTACTTGGTTGGCGATGCAGGCGTCGATGATCTTTTTGTGATCGATGGGGTATCCTTTTCGGCTGAGCAACAATCTACCGGTGGGATGCCCGAGAATGGTGGTGTATGGATTCTCAATGGCTTTGATGAGACGGCTCATGGCCTTTTCCTCAGTCATGGTAAGTTGACTGTGTACGGAAGCGATGACCAGGTCGAAGGTTTTGAGGATCTCATCCGGATAATCCAACTGTCCATCCGATAGGATGTCCGCTTCAATGCTTTTGAAAATGCGGAAGGGGTGGTCGGGTGATCCTTTGATTTTCTGATGGAGGGATTCGATCTCTTTCTGTTGTTTTTCGACCTGCTCAATGCTCAGTCCCTTTGCATAAAAGGCAGAGCGGGAGTGGTCGGAGATCACCAAGTACTCGAATCCCAGCCGGATGGCTTCTGTTGCCATTTCTTCAATCGTATTGGATCCGTCGCTCCAGGTACTGTGACTGTGTATGATGCCTTTGATGTCGCCCGGTTGGATCAGGGTCGGTACGCCTTGACTCCGGGTGCGTTCGATCCAGATCGGATCGGATCGGAGAGCAGGGGGGAGGTATGGCAACCCATATGATTCGAATAAGGACTCTTCATTCTCGTATTCAGGCAATTGTACTTTTTCACCCAGGGACTCCAAAAAGGCAGAGGTGGCGGTGCTGTTGAAAAGCCGTTTTGGTAAGGGGGCCTGGCCGTCCGACAATTGAAGCCGAAGTCCGTTTGCCAATTGAAACAAGATATATTCGGGCGTTTCGTTCAGCACCTCGGGTGGTTGGGCTGTTTGAAAAGCGGCTTTCACCTGTGACCGATCTGCTTGCACCTCAAAGGATAGCTGTTCGATGGTGGGATCTTGTCGTCGGTAACTCCCGGTTACAAAAACTTTATCTGCTCCGAAACATTTTTTTAGATAGCCATCAATTTGCGGAAACAATGATTCCACATCCGCCCAAAGAAAATGCCCTTGATGTTTGAGGTGATATTCGATGGCCTCCTCAATGTTCTTTTGTGTTTTTTCTCCAAATCCTTTGTAAAGGGTCAATCGATTTTCCTGACAAGCGTACAAAAGTTCTCCGAGTGATTCAATGCCCATCTCTTTCCAAACGATCTGGATCTTTTTGGGCCCCAGCCCTTTGATCTGAAGCATCTCCAAAACCCCTTGCGGCGTTCGGTCGATCCATCCGGAAAGTTCTTCCAACTTGCCCGTTTCGAGCAGCTCAACGATCCGTTCAGCCGTTTTGCCCCAGAGTCCCCGGATCTTTCCGATGCGTTCGCGGGGCTCAGCGGAAAGTGGTCGGTCCAGCTTATCTACCGTAAATGCCGCTGCGCCGAGGATCTTGGCCTGTTCGGGTTCTTGTCCGTGTATGTCGTACAACTTACCCAGCAATTCCAGCTGTTCAGCGATGTCCGCATTTGTCATGGCTCAAAAGTAAGGACAGGGGAGGGGTAAAAAAGCGAATCCCCCCGCGAGGCGGAGGGATTCTGTATTCACTTTCGAAAGCGTTAGAAGATTACTTCTTCTTAGCTACTTTCTTCTTAGCAGCTTTCTTCTTAGGAGCTGCTTTTTTAGCTACTTTTTTCTTAGCTACTTTCTTTACCGCTTTTTTAGCAACTTTCTTTTTAGGTGCTGCTTTTTTTGCGGCTTTCTTTTTAGTGGCCATTTTTTTGAATTTAATGGTTGGTAAATGGGTTAACGGAAGTAAAAATAATAATTATTTCACTCCGCCCAAATTTTTTTCCACAAAATTCAAAAGATGAGATCAGGCTTCTGCACCAACAACCGATACAAATGTTTTGTTGTTGCGTCCTTTTTTGAATTCAACAACACCATCGGTGAGGGCAAACAATGTGAAGTCTTTTCCTACGCCAACATTTTTACCGGGATGATAAACGGTACCACGTTGACGAACCAATACGTTTCCGGAAATGGCGGGTTGACCACCATAGATCTTTACGCCAAGACGTTTGCTTTGTGAATCGCGACCGTTCTTTACGCTACCTTCTCCTTTCTTATGTGCCATGATGCAGAGAGTTTATTGGGATTGATTCAATGATTGATTAAGCGATGTCGGTTACCTTGATCTGCGTGTAGGCAGTGCGGTGACCTTTCTTTTTGTGAAAACCTTTGCGACGTTTTTGTTTGTAGGCGATCACGGTGTCTCCTTTCACATGGCCAAGGATCTCCGCTTTTACGCTTCCGCCTTTTCCAACTGAGAGTTTACCACCGGCGTCGACCAGCAACACTTCGAGGGCGACTGCCTCTCCAGCGTTCCCTTCGAGATGGGGTACGTACAGGGTTTGATCTTTTTCAACTTTGTATTGTTGACCAGCGATTTTGACAACTGCTACCATAATGCAAAAATTAGGACGGCAAAAGTAAGCGGAAAATCCGAATCAGCCAACAGAAAATCAATCGAATCGGTCGGTTTCTTCTGACGGCAGGCTTTACCTTTGATCGATCTTCCTCATGCGACTCAAGTCCTATCTAGCCCGCCCCTTCGCCCAATTCGTAAACAAAGGGATCCAACGGTCGATGCGAACGGCGCTGACCGACCAGCAGGCGATCCTCCTGCAGTTGCTCAAGCAAGGATCGAAGACGGCCTATGGTCATTCGCTGAAACTCGATCAAGTGGTTGATTATGAGGGGTATAAGTCTTCAGTTCCGATTTTGGATTATGAGGGATTGCGTCCCTGGGTGGATCGGGTAAAAGCCGGGGAGGCCAATGTTCTATGGAAGGGACGTCCGATCTACTTTGCCAAAACCTCCGGCACCACCAGCGGGGTCAAGTACATACCCATCACAAAAGAGTCCATTCCGAACCACATTCAGACGGCCCGAAATGCCCTGTTGTGTTACATGGCGCAGACCGGAAATACTGCTTTTGCGGACGGGAAGATGATCTTTTTATCCGGCTCGCCTGAGTTGGAACGGGTGGGTGGGATTCCGACCGGACGGTTGAGCGGGATCGTCAATCACCACATTCCGGCCTATTTACGGACCAACCAACTGCCCAGCTATCAAACCAATTGCATAGAGGACTGGGAGGAGAAGCTTGAGCGGATCGTGGCGGAAACCTGGAACAAACCGATGTCTCTCATCAGTGGCATCCCACCATGGGTGCAGATGTATTTTGATGCCCTCATCAAGAAGACGGGCAAACCAGTGGGGGAGCTTTTTCCGCAGTTCAACGTGATGGTGCAGGGAGGGGTCAATTTTGAACCTTATCGGTCTCGTTTGATGGAAAGCATCGGACGCACCGTGGATACCATCGAATTGTTCCCGGCCAGTGAAGGTTTTTTTGCCTTTCAGGATTCACAATCGTCTCCCGGACTTTTACTCAACACCAACAGCGGCATCTTCTTTGAATTCGTCCCCTTGTCGGAGATCGGTAAACCCGATGCGAAACGACTTTCTTTGGCCGATGTTCAATTGGGGGAACAATATGCTTTGATCATCAACAGCAATGCCGGTTTGTGGGGATACAACATTGGAGATACGGTGCGCTTTGTTTCGATCGATCCATACCGGATCGTGGTGACCGGTCGGATCAAGCATTTCATCTCTGCCTTCGGAGAGCATGTCATAGGCGAGGAAGTGGAAGCGGCCATGCGCGCTACCGCCGCCGCGTTTGGTGTAGGCATCACCGAGTTTACGGTAGCTCCTTACGTGAGTGGCGGTGAGGGACAATCTCATCACGAATGGTGGATCGAGTTCAAAGAGTTGCCGGGTGACCTGAATGCATTTGCTCGCCACCTGGATGAATGCATGCGCGATAAAAATGTATATTACAACGATTTGATCACCGGAAACATCTTGTCCACACTGAAGATCCAAACTGTTCAACCCGGCGGGTTCATCGAATACATGCGTTCGATCGGTAAACTGGGTGGACAAAACAAAGTACCTCGGTTGAGCAACGACCGAGCCTTGGCAGATGGCTTGGCAAACTGGTCAATGAAATCAATCGGATGAAAGGTTCAGTTACATCAAAAAAACGTATAGCCATCTTTGGTTCCACTGGTTCGATCGGAACACAGGCCCTGGACGTGATCCGTGCCAATCCGGATCGGTTCGAGGCGTCCATCTTGACCGCTCAGAGCAATGACGCCTTGCTGCTTCAGCAGGCACTGGAATTTGGTCCACATACCGTGGTCATTGGCGATGAAAGCCGGTATCAGAAACTTAAGGAGGCGTTGGCCGGTAAACCGATTCGGGTGCTGGCGGGGGAGAAAGCATTGGAGGAGGCAGCGGCGCACGATGACTATGACATGATGTTGGCGGCCATTGTTGGATATGCCGGCTTACGTCCGACTCTCTGTGCCATTGACAATGGGAAAACCATCGGGCTCGCCAACAAGGAGACGCTTGTGGTGGCCGGTGACATCGTGATGCAAAAAGCTTTTTTGAAAAAAGTCCCCATCCTTCCGGTAGACTCCGAGCATTCAGCGATTTTTCAATGCCTAGTGGGGGAGACGAGAAACCCCATTGAAAAGATCATATTGACGGCATCCGGTGGACCCTTCCTCGGAAAAAAACCGAATTATCTTGTCAACGTAAAAAGGGAACATGCCTTGCAGCATCCCAATTGGAGCATGGGGGCCAAGATATCCATAGATTCAGCCACCCTCATGAACAAAGGACTCGAGATGATTGAGGCCAAGTGGTTGTTCAATTTACAACCCGAACAGATCCAGGTCGTGGTGCATCCGCAAAGCATCATTCACAGCATGGTGCAATTTCAGGATGGCAGCATCAAGGCACAGATGGGGCTGCCCGACATGAAGTTGCCCATTCAATATGCCATGGCCTTCCCTCAGCGCATACCCAATGATTTTCCAAGGTATGATTTCAAGAAGGTCAGCTCGCTCTCATTCGAGGAGCCGGATATGCGTACGTTTCGCAATTTGGCATTGGCCATGGAGGCATTGGAAAAGGGAGGCAATCTTCCTT
>JBDKIP010000138.1:0-3167 GCA_039797015.1 Bacteroidota bacterium | reverse complement strand
CATTTTGTTTGGATCTCTTTGCAAACGAAAATGCTGTCGCTGTATCGGCCTTTTAAAACCAATCGGTCGCTCATTTCCAGGTTCTCTGGTTTGGCACTGTTGTACTCAACGATCATGCGCGCCCCCAAACTATCAACCGCCGCAAAGCGCAAATGATTTGGATTTTTCAGCGGGTCGTACTCAATGGGACTGGTTTTATCCAACTTGGCCATGACGTGCACAAATTGTCCGGGTTTGTTACGCGCCGTTTCAATGGTGTCATAGGTGCTGGTCGTTTTCATAAAACTCAGCAACACACCGATGCATACGGCAATCCCGATCAGTAAGATCAATTGGGTTTTTTTCATAGTTCAAATGGTGGCACAAAATTAGGTGGGTGGGTGCCTGCCACGGCACAAAATTGGTCCTATATTTGCAAACCTAACAACTGTTCGAGTTAAAATTTTCTACCATGGACTTTCAGTTATCGGAAGAACAACAGATGATCCGTCAAGCCGCAAGGGATTTTGCACAAAATCAGTGTTTGCCGGGGGTCATTGAACGCGACGAGCATCAAACCTTTCCAAAGGAGCAAGTGAGTGCCCTCGCCGACCTGGGATTCATGGGCATGATGGTAGATCCGGAAAATGGCGGAAGCGGTTTGGATACGGTCAGTTACGTACTGGCCATGGAGGAGATCAGCAAAGTTGACGCCAGTACCAGCGTCTGCATGAGTGTGAACAACAGTTTGGTTTGTTACGGACTCCAAGATTACGGAACAGCCGATCAAAAAGAAAAATATCTGAAGCCCCTGGCGCAAGGAAAGAAGGACGGAGAGCTTTACATTGGCGCGTTTATGCTCAGTGAGCCGGAAGCAGGCTCCGATGCCACCTCACAACGAACCACTGCAGAGGACAAAGGAGATCATTACTTGTTGAATGGAACGAAGAATTGGATCACCAATGGCGGAACGGCTTCTGTGTACTTGGTCATGGCACAAACCGACCCAGCCAAAGGACCAAAGGGCATCAATTGCCTGATCGTGGAAAAGAACTGGCCAGGCGTAGTGGTGGCCGCAAAGGAAAATAAAATGGGCATTCGCGGCAGTGATACGCATACCGTGATGTTCAACGACGTGAAAGTGCCCAAAGAAAACCGCATCGGTGAGGACGGCTTCGGATTCAAATTCGCCATGAAAACCCTGGCGGGTGGACGCATCGGCATTGCCGCCCAGGCCCTTGGCATCGCCTCCGGTGCGTATGAGTTGGCATTGGCCTATGCCAAAACACGAAAGGCGTTTGGCACCGAGATCATCAATCATCAAGCGATCGCCTTCAAGTTGGCGGATATGGCTACCCGCATCGAGGCGGCACGACTGCTTTGTCTGAAAGCGGCTTGGGAGAAAGACAACGGAATCGATTACACGGTGAGTTCCTCCATGGCAAAAGTATTCGCTTCTGAAACCGCCATGTGGGCGGCTACGGAAGCGGTTCAGATCCATGGCGGCTATGGCTTTGTGAAAGAATATCATGTGGAGCGACTCATGCGCGATGCCAAGATCACCCAGATCTATGAAGGCACCAGTGAGGTGCAACGCATTGTGATCAGCCGTTCCCTGATCAAGTAAAGGGAACGTATTTTTGTTTCATGTCAGTCGACCTGCAAGCCTATCATGCATTGCGTAACGAGATGGATGCTCGAAACGTAACCTTGGTGGCCGTATCGAAAACCAAGCCAATGGCTGACATTTTGGACCTTTACGCAGAAGGGCAGCGCGATTTCGGAGAAAATTATGTGCAGGAGTTGTGTGACAAACAGGCCAATCTTCCCGGGGACATACGCTGGCATTTCATTGGCCATCTGCAAAGCAACAAGGTTAAGTACATCGCACCCTTTGTGCATCTGATCCACGGCGTTGACTCGGAATCCTTGCTCAAAGAGATCGACAAACAGGGCCGAAAAAACAACCGGGTCATCGACTGTCTTCTTCAAATGCACATCGCACAAGAGGAAACAAAATTCGGATTGGATAAAACTGAACTAACGGCACTACTCCCCAAACTCCCAACCTACCCGAACGCCCGCATAGCAGGCTTGATGGGCATGGCCAGCTTCACGTCAAACTCCAATCAAGTCCGAAACGAATTCCATCAACTCTCCCAAACTTTCCAAACGCTTCAAACTTCTCAAACTTTTCAAACTCTCTCTATGGGCATGAGTGGCGATTATCAAATCGCAATCGAAGAAGGCAGCAACTTGGTTCGGATCGGCAGTTTATTGTTCGGATCGAGAAGTTAGCTTCACTTCCGCCGAAACACCATCCATGCCGCGGCATCAGCCCTCCAGACCAATTCATCGGGGCGGCGGAATCTATACTCCCTCGACTGGTTCCAAGCAGACAGAAAATTTGATTCTGCATCACTTGCGCATTGTAAGGTGCTGCTTGTAAAATCCGTAAAGGTTAGCCGGTTGCCCAGGGTCGATAGCGTGGCACTGAACCGATTGCATCCTGTTGATCCGGATATGAGCCGAAGATCCGGTTGAATGAAGATGATGGGGCGTTGACGTGGATACAGTTTGTCAAATGAAACGGAGGATTGGGGGAGTCCTACCAATTCCCAACTTCCGGTCAATGCTGTGTCGACCGATTCTTTCACTGGCAGGGTAGGAGCGGTTGCCTGAGTGGAGTTTTTGTCTTGACTTGGAGTGCCTTCTCCGCAGGAAAGCAATAGAAAGATCAGTGTGATCAATGTTGTGAAACGCATGGCATCATCCTTTTGGCAAATCTACTTATCCGGAAAAAAACTACCTTACAGGTCCTTATCTAAAATTCATTTCATGCGATTATTTTTTCTCCTGCTGCTCAGCTGCCTGGTTCCCTCCATCCTCCCGGCGCAGTCCTCGGATGTTGAATACATGAAGGCCAACTACGATGTATTTGAATACCGCATCCCCATGCGCGACGGAGCCAAGCTTTTTACCTTGGTTTATGTTCCCAAGGACCGATCTAAGGCCTATCCCATTCTCCTCAACCGCACCTGTTACAACGCATCGGATTACCGCGGATTCAATACCGGCGGACATCCCTCTCGATACCTCGTACGCGACGGATACATCCTGGCTTTTCAGGACGTACGCGGCCGTTACATGAGCGATGGCGAATTCAACAACATGACCCCCAACATCCC
>JBDKIP010000137.1:0-3669 GCA_039797015.1 Bacteroidota bacterium | reverse complement strand
GGATGTGTTTGATGGTACGGCCTTCGATTTCCACTTGGGCGGGATACATGCGCTCACCGGGGATGTCAACCAAAAGTCCGTTGATGGTCGTAGAGGATTCGTGCATGTAGGGAAGATACGATTCAGATTTTAGGTAACTTTCACTATCTAAAATTGCCTGTATGCGCATTCGTTGCTTTGTCCTTCTTCTGCTCCTTTCCTCCTTTGTGAATGGTCAGAAACGATCCACGCCGATTCCTGCATCTTCAAAGCTGCCCGGTTCCTTAACAGAGGGGGTCCAGTTTCGATTGATCGGACCCTTCCGGGGAGGACGTAGTGCTGCGGTTGCGGGGAGTTATGTCGATCGCAACACCTTTTATTTTGGTGGAGTAGGCGGGGGCGTATGGAAAACAACCGATGGTGGCAGTAACTGGAAGAACATCAGTGATAAATATTTTGGCGGTTCAATCGGTTCAGTAGCCGTTGCGCCCTCCGACGAAAGCATCCTCTATGCCGGTGAAGGAGAGAAGACCATGCGTGGAAATGTGAGTGAAGGATTGGGGGGCATCTGGCGCAGCGACGATGGTGGTAAGACATGGCGAAACCTCGGATTGAAAGACAGTCGCCACATCGTTCGAATTGTGATCCATCCCAAGAATCCGGACATCGTATGGCTTGCCGTGATGGGACACTTGTTTGGTCCCAATCAGGAACGCGGCGTATATAAAACCACGGATGGAGGAAAAACGTGGAAGCGCACACTTTTTGTGAATGAGCAGACAGGATGCAGCGAGATCGTATTGGAGCCGGGCAATCCCAGTGTTCTCTATGCCGGAACGTGGCGAGTCATTCGAAAGCCGCATGTGATGGAGAGCGGGGGCGAGGGCAGTGGGTTGTGGAAGTCAACCGATGGTGGGGAAACGTGGACCTCCCTCACGCAGAGCAAGGGGTTGCCAAAGGGGACATGGGGAATCGTTGGAGTAGCCGTTGCGCCCAGCAATACCGACAAGATCTATGCCTTGATCGAAAATGAAAAAGGTGGTTTGTATGTGAGCAATGATGCGGGAAAGACTTGGGCATTGCAATCCAGCGACAACAACATCCGTCAACGCGCCTGGTATTACACCCGCGTGTATGTCGATCCTAAAAATGAAAACCGGGTATATTGTTTGAATGTTGAATTCTTGCAGAGTGCCGATGGAGGTAAAACATTCAAGCGAATCAATACGCCGCATGGCGATCATCACGACCTCTGGATGGATCCCAAAGATCCCTCCCGCATGATCGTAGCCGACGATGGCGGGGCACAGGTTTCTTTTGACATGGGAAGCAATTGGAGCACGTATCTAAATCAGCCAACGGTTCAAGTTTATCGCTTGAGCACCGACAATGCTTTTCCGTATCGAATACTTGGTGGACAACAAGACAACAGTGCCTTTCGGATCCGTTCGCGCTCCTATGGCAGTGTCATTGCTGGCGATGATTTTCAGGAAACAGCCGGTGGTGAAAGTGGTTATGTGGTAGCTGATCCCAATGACCCCGATATCACGTACGGAGGAAGTTATATGGGTTTCCTGTCTCGGCTCGATCACCGGACGCAGGAGAACCGATTGATCAATGTGTGGCCAGATGATGGAATCGGTGCCGGCGCCGATGTGCAGCGATATCGTTTTCAATGGAACTATCCAATCTTCTTCTCTCCAAATGATCCGAAGCGATTGTACGTTGCCGGGAATCATCTTTTTGTCACGGAGAACGAGGGTAAGTCCTGGCAACAGATCAGTCCCGATCTGACGACGAATGATAAATCCAAACAAGGGCCGAGTGGTGGTCCCATTACCAAAGACAATACCAGCGTTGAATATTATTGCACCATTTTCACGGCCGCAGAGAGTTCGCTGGAGCCCGGACTCCTCTGGACAGGAAGCGATGACGGACTCATTCATGTGAGCCGTGATCATGGAAAAACCTGGTCGAACGTTACGCCTACCGGAATCCCTCAGTGGATGATGTGGAATTCGTTGGAGATCGATCCTTTTCGTCCGGGTGCGGCATATTTTGTGGGCACTCGATACAAGTTGGATGATTTCACGCCGTATATCTACAAGACCGAAGATTATGGGAAAACGTGGAAGCGAATCGACAATGGCATCAACCGCTTGCATTTTACCCGCGCATTGCGGGCAGATCGTACGCGAAAGGGACTGCTCTATGCAGGTACCGAATATGGTTTATACATAAGTTATGACGATGGCGCAAATTGGATGTCTTTTCAATGCAACCTGCCGGTCAGTCCCATCACCGACCTCGCCTTGAAAAACAACGATCTCATCGTGGGTACACAAGGAAGAAGTATTTATGTTTTGGATGATCTTTCGGTGATTCAACAATTCAATGAAAACCTTTTTCTGAAATCATGGCATGTTTTTTCTCCCGCACCGGCGATACGGATGAACAGTGGTCGATCGGGTTATGGTTCCAGTGCTGCTTCTGGCGCGAATGCGCCAAAAGGGATTGTCATTCCTTTTTGGGTGGATTCTTTGACCGAATCGAAACCGGTGCGCGTGGCCATCTACGATGCCAATGGAAAATTCATTCGGGAGTTTGATTCCAAGTCAGATAAAGAGAAATTGGATCTAACTCGGGGAATGAATCGTTTTCGGTGGGATCTGCAATATCCGGATGCAGAGAAAGGTCCGGACGGATTGATCATCTGGAATGGAGCGGTTCGAGGCCCGCAGGCCATACCCGGTAACTACACGGCTCGTTTCTTCTTTGATCAAGATTCCCTCAACGTTCCTTTTACATTGTTAACCGATCCCAATTTCAAAACGACGGCCAAGGAATATGCAGATCAATTGAATTACTTGCTGGACGTGCGGGATCTATTCTCTGAGACGATGGTTGCGCTGAAAAAAATCCGTTCCGTTCGTTCTCAACTGGAGGAGAAGCGGGGCCAGTGGAAGTCCGATACGATCCCAGCCATGAAGGCTTTATTTGATACCAGTATTCGGGTATTGACAGAGATCGAAGAGACATTGCACCAAACCAAAGCGAAGAGCAGTCAGGATGTGTTGAATCATCCAATTCGCCTCGACGATAAATTAAGCGGCTTATACAACCAAGTGCGTGCCGGATCGGGCGGGGTTACCAAGCAATCAACCGATGCATATGCAGAAATTGGAGGGAAGATCCGGGGAGCGTTGAGCCGTTTGAAAAGAGTCGAAACGGAGCAGGTACCGGCGATCAATGCAAAAGCCCTGGAGTATAAACTTCCGGCGATCAGCTGGTAAAGCGACGGGTACGCATCTTCATGAGTTCGATGGCGGCTTCGCGGCTGGGAAACATGCCATGGAGGTTGACCAGGTGATCGGCGAGTTTGTCGTATCGCTTGCCCATCAGCCAAAGAAAGATGTGTAGGTAATGAATGCCATCGAAAATGAGGATCTTATCCTTGGCATAGCGCTCGGTGTGTTTCAGGAATTCATTCGGGATCTCCGTGTAGTGCAGGGCCGGACGGGTATGGTGCACTTCGTGGTACCCATCGTTCCAGCAGGTGTGATTGTATTTGGTATTGATGCAATTGATCGTGTTTTCATCCGGATTGTTGGGATCGATGAACGCGTGTTGCGTCCAATTGCCGAGCATCATCACGATCCGGGCAAACAAGAAGGGGATCAAGAACACAAA
>JBDKIP010000136.1:0-2847 GCA_039797015.1 Bacteroidota bacterium | reverse complement strand
CTCCACGAGCCATTTGACAATGCCTTTGTCGATGTCGTCACCACGTTTGAAGTCTTCCGGCTTTTCCACGATCCGTTTGTCATTCGGCAATTTCTCTTTGCAGGTGAACCGAATGTGAATGCGGTTGCCCGGATACACGGGCTTGGTGAAGCGCAATTCATCGATGCCGTAATTCAGAAGTACGGGATTTTTATCGTAGCTGTCTACGAATAAACCTGCTGCCAAACTCATCACAAAGTATCCGTGTGCCACTTGCTGTTCAAACATGGTGCCGTTGAAATCCGTATCGACCATGTGTGCATAGAAATGATCTCCACTCAGGTCGGCAAAGGCAGTAATGTCATCGGAGGTGATCAGTCGCTCTTCTGTGATGAGTTGATCGCCGATCTGCAACTCTTCAAAATATTTTTTGAATGGATGTTTGCCTGGGTCCTTTCCCTTGGCATGTGGTTGATATACTTGGGTGATCTCGGTGAGCATGGAGGGGGAACCTTGCAGTGCGGTGCGTTGCAGGTAATGTTTTACGCCGCGGAGGCCACCCATTTCTTCGCCGCCGCCGGCTCGTCCCGGTCCGCCGTGCACCAACAACGGAAGCGGCGATCCATGACCGGTGCTTTCTTTGGCACATTCGTTGTTCAGTACCAGTATGCGTCCGTGATGCGTTGCGGCACCGATCACATATTGCTGTGCGATCGACGAGCTGGCGGTTACGATGGTGGAGCAGAGACTTCCTTTGCCCAATTTACTCAACGCGATGGCTTCATCGATCCCTTCGTAGGGCATGAGGGTGCTGACGGGACCGAACGCTTCCACTTCATGCACGGAGGTTGTTTGCCAAGGTGTTTCGTTCAAGAGCAAAAGCGGGGAGAGGAAAGCACCCGTTGTTGCATCGGCATCGATGACGTCTACCTGATCGAGTGACCCGTAAATGAGTTTGCAATCTTTCAGCAGGATGCGTGTTTGATGCAGCACTTCGTTGCGTTGTGATTGTCCGGCCAGTGACCCCATCCGCACTTTTTCATGCAAGGGGTTTCCGATCAGTGTTTGAGAGAGTGCAGTGGAGAGAAAACGGGCAATGTCTTCCAATTTATTCTTCGGGGCGAAGATGCGTCGTACACCGGTGCAACGTTGTCCGGCTTTCAGCGTCATTTCTTTTCGGATCTCTTTAATGAAGAGATCCCACTCAGGCATACCGGGGGCAACGTCTTCACCCAGTACGATGCAATTGAGGCTGTCCGCTTCCATGTTGAAGGGAACATTCTCTTGTAGGATGCGTGGATGGCTGCGTAGAGAGAGTCCGGTTGAAGCACTTCCGGTGAAGGTGATCACATCCTGGTAGTTCACATGATCGAGCAGATCGCCTGCGCTTCCACAGAGTAGTTGCAAAGATCCTTCCGGGAGAATCTTCGAGTTGATGATCTCCCGTACCACTGCTTCGGTGAGGTAGGACGTGACGGTGGCCGGTTTCACGATCGCGGGCATGCCGGCCAGTAAATTCACGGCGATCTTTTCGAGCATGCCCCAGACAGGAAAATTAAATGCATTGATGTGGATAGCGACGCCTTCTTTGGGAACGAGTATGTGTGTACCCATGAACGTGTTGCCCTTGCTGAGGTTGTGTGATTCGCCGTCGATGCAAAAGGTTTGATCAGGGAATTTGCGTCGAAGCGATGCGTTGGCGAAAAGATTGCCGATGCCGCCTTCAATATCTACCCAGCTATCTGCTTTGGTGGCACCGGTTTGGTAGCTAAGGGCGTAAAGCCCGTCGAGTTTGGTGCGCAGGTGTAAGGCTAATGCCTTAAGCATGTTGCCGCGCTGGTGAAAGGTCATTTTGCGGAGCGCAGGGTTGCCCACGGTACGTGCGTAGTGTACGGCTGCGGCCATATCGATGCCCTGTGTGCTGGTTTGTGCGATGGGTGTGCCTGTTACGGCGTTGTAAAGGATTTGTCCCTCTCCGTCACCGGATATCCACTTTCCCTGAACGTAGTTTTCCAGCTTTATCATGGCAAGATTTGAGGCAAACTTAGTCCAAGTTTTGGTCTAATTTTGAATCTCTTTTCTACTAAAAAATTCAATATGCGGTTTGTTTCATTCGTGCTCGTGGCGTTCGCTGCTTCTTTGTGTTTTACGGCTTGTGGAGGTGGTGACCATGCTGGTCATGGTGCGCACAGCACACCAAAGACATCGTTGGATTCGCTCTATTCTTCGATCTGGGATGCGCACGACGCTGTTATGCCCAAGATGGGCAAGATCAGAGGGGCACAGCGGCGGGCCGGACAGCTTTTGGATTCGATCAATCTGGCACTGAATAAGCGGTCCTCGATGGAAACGGCGCAGGAAAAATCTTGGAAGGCGGCTTTGCAATCATTGCTGGATAAATTGAACTATGCCGATTATGCGATGGACCGTTGGATGACGGAATTTGACATTGATTCGGCCCAGCAAAAGGGGGATGCTCGTCGGCCCTATCTCGAGTCGGAGAAAGTAAAAGTGGACAAGGTAAAGGAGGCGATCCTTCGAAGTTTATCCACTGCTGATTCTTTATTTGCCGCGATCCGATAAGCGCAGGGCATGGCAACAGCGTTCAGGATATTTACCCGACGGTTCTTCATTTACTCCAACGTGGTGTTGGGCATCCTGTTTCTGTTGGCCTGCTTGGTGCCCCAGTTGCCACCGAAGACCTGGTGGTTCATTGCTTTCTTGGGTTTGATCTTTCCTTTTCTCCTGGTTGGACTCTTGATTTTTTTGATTGGCTGGTTGATCTTATGGAAGCCGGCCCGATTGTTGATCTCGCTGCTTCCGATCCTGATCGGTTGGGGACAGATCCAACAGACGTTTGCCTTTCGA
>JBDKIP010000135.1:0-3031 GCA_039797015.1 Bacteroidota bacterium | reverse complement strand
AATGGTTAAACCACTCAAGGCAACACGAGCACGTGCTCCTGGAGGTTCGTTCATTTGACCGAAAACGAAAGTAGCTTTTGATTCTTTTAATTCTTCTAAGTTTACTTTACTTAAATCCCATCCGCCTTCTTCCATGCTATGCTTGAATGCATCTCCATATTTCATGATACCGGCCTCGATCATTTCACGCATCAGGTCATTTCCCTCGCGGGTACGTTCACCTACTCCCGCGAATACGGATAATCCGGAGTATGCTTTCGCGATGTTGTTGATCAGCTCCTGGATCAGTACGGTCTTTCCTACACCCGCTCCACCGAAGAGACCGATCTTACCTCCCTTTGCATAGGGCTCGATGAGGTCGATCACCTTGATACCCGTATACAACACCTCGGAGGCGGTGCTCAGGTTTTCAAAAGCAGGGGGTTGAGCATGTATGGGGCGTCCGTTTTCTTTGCTAACAGCAGGCAGTCCATCGATCGGGTCACCGGTCACATTGAACAGGCGTCCTTTGATCCCCTCACCCGTAGGCATGGCGATGGCCTTACCGGTATCCACAACCTGCGTGCCGCGTACCAGTCCCTCTGTACCATCCATCGCGATCGTACGCACACTATCTTCTCCTAAATGTTGTTGGACTTCAAGAACCAGCGACTCGCCGTTTTCTTTTTTGAGTTCTAATGCGTTGTAGATCTCCGGAAGCTTTCCTTCAAACTGCACGTCGACTACCGCGCCGATGACCTGTTTTACTTTTCCGAGGTTTGCCATGTTTCGGGTATTAGTGGTGGCTATTGCCTTTTTGATTCAGGCCGCAAAGGTAAGGGGCTGGCCGAGGAAATTAAAATCCGGAGGGGTCAAAATTGGAGCGGTGGAAAACTGCTGAATCTTCGTTACTTGCAGCATGCACTTGATCGAGGTGAATACGCCCGCCCTGGCCCGGACTTTTTTAGAGATCAACCCCCTGATTCAGCAGTCCGACCCCCACTACATCCGCCCCCTGGACAAGGATGTGGCCGATGTTTTCGACCCTAAAAAAAATAAGGCCTTCCGGTTTGGAGAGGCAACCCGCTGGGTCCTCTTCGATGGACAACACAAGCCCATCGGGCGAATCGCGGCATTCGTCAACAAAAAGTACAAGAACAAAGGGGATGACCTGCCTGTGGGGGGCATTGGCTTTTTTGATTGCATTCATGACCAGACGGCAGCCGATACCCTTTTTGACGTCGCCAAACATTGGCTGTTGCAAAAAGGCATGGAAGCGATGGACGGACCCATCAATTTCGGAGAACGAGACCGGTGGTGGGGCCTGATCGTCGAAGGGTTTCAATCGCCCCTCTATGGGATGAATTATAATCCGCCTTATTACCGGGAGCTGTTTGAACGCTATGGTTTCAAATGTTTTTATAACCAGATCTGTTTTGGTCTGGACCCCCGAAAGGAACTCAGCCAAAAGATCCTGGATCGCCATGCCGCAATCGCCGCGGATCCTGACTTTCATGCCGAACATCTTCGCAAACGGAATTGGCAGAAATATGCGTTGGATTTCATGACGGTTTACAATCGAGCCTGGGCCGGTCATGCCGGCATGAAGGAACTTCGTAAAGAACAGGTGATGAGCCTGTTCAAAAAAATGATGCCCGTGGTAGAGGAAAACATCGTTTGGTTCGCCTACCACAAACAAAAACCCATTGCCCTTTTCCTGAATCTCCCTGATCTGAATCAGTGGTTCAAACACCTACACGGCAAATTCGGACTTTGGGAAAAACTCAAATTCCTCTGGATCAAACGAACCCGCCCGAATCCCCGTTTCACCGGAATCGCATTCGGTGTGATTCCTGAATTCCAAGGCAAGGGAATCGACTCCTATCTGATCAACGAGGCCAAAAAAGTAATTCAGCCATTGAATCGATACGAGTCCTATGAACTGCAATGGATCGGTGAATTCAACCCCAAAATGCTGAACGTGGCCCAGGGCATTGGCGACACCTCCCCCTCCCGTAAACTGATCACCTATCGGTATCTTTTTGACCGCACGCGTCCATTCAAAACGCATCCGACCCTCTAACCGCATTCAAGACAACAGAACCGCTATGGTTCGTTATCTTGCAGACACGAACGACTAATGGATAAATTCATTGTTTCCGCCCGAAAGTATCGCCCACAGACCTTTGACTCGGTCGTGGGACAAGCCCATATCACGACCACTTTACGAAATGCCATCCGCCAGAAACACCTGGCACATGCATTTCTTTTCTGTGGACCAAGAGGGGTGGGCAAAACAACCTGCGCCCGGATCCTCGCAAAAACAATCAACTGCGAGAACATAACGACTGAGGGGGAAGCCTGTGATCAATGCACCAATTGTCGCTCTTTCAATGAAGGCAGCTCCCTGAATTATTTTGAATTGGATGCGGCTTCCAATAATTCAGTCGACCAGATCCGTGACCTCACCGAGCAAGTTCGCTTCATGCCACAGGCAGGAACACACAAAGTTTATGTGATCGATGAGGTTCACATGTTAAGTACGGCCGCCTTCAACGCATTTCTGAAAACGCTTGAAGAACCACCTCCCTACGCGATATTCATTCTGGCTACTACTGAGAAACACAAAATATTACCGACGATCCTGAGCCGTTGTCAGATCTTCGACTTCAAGCGTATCACGTTGCGCGACACGATCGATCACCTGACTTCGATCTGTAAAAAAGAAGCGATCCCAACGGAAGAAAACACGCTTCAACTCATCGCGCAGAAAAGTGAGGGATGCATGCGCGATGCCCTTAGTTTATTGGATAAGATCGTCAGCTTCAGTGGTGGCACCCTGAGCTATGCACAGACTCTTGAACACCTGAACATACTGGACGCCGACCTGTATTTTCAACTACTTGAATTACTCAAGCAGCAACAGCTCAGCGAGTCTTTACTCCTGTACGATGGCATTCATCAAAAAGGATTTGAAGGCGATCAATTCCTATCCGGATTCGCTGAATTTCTTCGCAATCTACTCGTCAGCCAGGATGAAAAAGCAGCCGGC
>JBDKIP010000134.1:0-3615 GCA_039797015.1 Bacteroidota bacterium | reverse complement strand
TCATCAAAGATGAAAAGCCCCTGATGTTGTGATCGGTTCTTTGCTAGGAACGAAGCCAACTTCACTCGCTGCGCCTCGCCGCCCGAGAGCGTGTTTGCCGATTGACCCAATTTGATGTATCCAAGTCCTACAGACGACAACGGCTGTAAGGCCTTCACGATTGCTTTTTCCTGGGCAAAGAAATCCAGTGCCTCGTCAACCGACATCTCCAGCACTTCATGTATATTTTTTTCCTTATACGTCACATCCAAGACTTCCGGCTTGAACCGTTTGCCACCGCAGGATTCACATACAAGGTGCACGTCGGCCAAGAACTGCATCTCCACGACCTGTTCGCCCTCCCCCTGACAAGTGTCGCATCTGCCTCCGTCCACATTGAAGGAAAAATGCCGGGAGGTAAAGCCCTGCCGAACAGCCGCGGGCTGATCCGAGAATAGATCCCGGATGGAGTCATATGCCTTGATGTACGTAACCGGGTTGCTTCGGGAAGATTTACCAATGGGGTTTTGATCGACCAATTCCACTTGTTGAATGGAGTGGAGGTCGCCCTTCAATTCCCGATGCAAACCGGGTTTTTCACCTGCCTCACCCAATTGCTTCAGCAAAGCTGGATATAGAATTTTCTTAACCAATGTTGTTTTGCCGCTGCCACTGACCCCGCAAACAACACAGAGCACATTCAACGGAATCTCGACATCGATGTTCCTGAGGTTGTGTTGAGATGCACCCAAGATTTGTATAGAGCGATTCCAGTTTCTTGGCTGGGCAGCGCTTTCGATGCTGAGCTGACCGCTCAGGTACTTTCCGGTCAGGCTTTGAGGATGCTGCATGATCTGCTCCGCATTTCCGGCAGCAATGACCTGTCCACCCAAATGCGCCGCCAACGGTCCCATGTCAATGATGTGATCGGCCCTGCGCATCATCTGTTCATCGTGCTCCACGACCACTACCGTGTTTCCCAATCCCCTCAATTCCTCCAATACCTTGATCAGATTATCCGTATCGCGCGGATGCAATCCGATCGAAGGTTCGTCGAGGATATACAAAGAACGGGTCAGATTGCTGCCGAGATTTCTCGTCAATTGAATGCGCTGACTCTCGCCGCCGCTGAGTGAATTCGCCAAACGATCCAATGTCAAATAACCGAGTCCGACTTTTTGCAGCGTGCCCAGACGATTGTTCAACTCCACCAACAATCGTTTGGCAATGATTCGTTCGGCCTCATTGAGACGCGGAGGTAGTTGATTCAGCCAATCCGAAACCCGATCCACTGGCCACCCGCAAATCTCTCCGATCGAGTGCCCGTCGATGCGCACATAGCCGGCTTCTTTTCGCAGCCGGGTACCGTTGCAACCCAGGCAAGTGGTGCGTCCCCGATACCGACTCAACAACACCCTGAATTGGACTTTGTATAGCTGTGATTCTACATCTGCAAAAAAATCATGGATGCCGATTCCATCAATGCCCTCCCAAAGTGTTTTGAGCTGCTCTTCGGTCAGTTCACTTACCGGCCGATGGATGGGAAAATCAACCGACTTCGCTCGCTTGATGAATTGTTGACGCCACCAATCCAATTTTTCACCCCGCCAAGGCGCCACGGCCCCCTCGTACACACTCATTCGTACATCAGGGATCACTTTTTCAGGATCGATGCCCAAGACTTGTGAATATCCCTCGCAGGTGGTGCAGGCCCCAAATGGATGATTGAAAGAAAATAAATGCGGAACCGGATCCTCAAAAACCATCCCATCTGCTTCCAATCGGTTGTGAAACGACTCCCAACGATCATTGCCGACGCGCACATACATTCTTCCCTCCCCTTCTGAGAAGGCGGTGCCCACTGAATCGGCCACGCGATGCAGCTCATCCTCCTCCCAGTTGCCAGCGATCAGTCGATCTACCAACAAATAGATCGTTGCACCCATTGTTTTCTTTTTCTGCTCAGATGCGGAGAGCTCCTGAAACGAATCGAGTTGGAACACAGCCGCTTCCTCTTTGTCGCTTTTGGGACGAACACAAATCCGGGCGAATCCTTTTTGAATGAGTATGTTTATTTCCTCTGCCAACGAACGGGATTTACTGAGCTTAATCTCGGAGAGTAAAAAGATCCGTTCACCTTCCGGCAATCCTTTTAAAAAATCAACCACATCCGCTACGTCTTGCTTTTTGACCTCCACCCCGGAGATCGGAGAATAGGTTCGTCCCATGCGGGCAAACAAGAGCCGTAAATAATCATAGATCTCGGTGGAGCTGCCTACCGTGCTGCGCGGGGTGCGGGTGATCACTTTTTGCTCGATGGCGATGGCGGGACAAAGTCCCTTGATGTCATCGACATCGGGCTTATTCATGCGGTTGAGAAACTGTCGGGCATATGCACTGAGACTCTCCGCATATTTTCGTTGGCCTTCCGCAAACAGCGTATCCATGGTCAGCGAAGACTTACCCGAACCCGACACACCGGTTACGACGATGAATTGATTTCGCGGAATGTCTACATCCACCGACTTTAGATTGTGCACCCGGGCCCCACGAATTTGTATGGGTTTGCCGGTTGAGCCGGAGACGGTCTGTCGAGCTGATTTTTTGGAGACAGGAGACATGTGGAAGTTGGTAAAGTTACACCGGAGCAGCGCGCTGGCTACTCTGAACCCTTAACATTTTATTGGCTGAACCGTTCACAAAAAAATTGGCTTAGTGGCATTTTTCACTAAATTTGAATCACACAAACACCCAAACCACGCCTATCGATCGATTTCTACGCCTTTTCATTTATTGTAAACTCAAAAGGCAGAAGTCATGCGTGGAATCTCTTCCCTTTCCGATTTTGAACTGATCCAATCTTTTCAGCAGGGCAACTCTACTGCCCTGGAATCGTTGATCCTTCGGCACAAAGACCGGCTCTTCACATCCATTCAACTACTTGTACGGGATAAATACCTAGCTGAGGACATCTTTCAGGAAACCTTCATTCGGGTGATCGACACCCTGCGCAGCCGGCGATACAATGAGGAGGGGAAATTTCTTCCGTGGGTGATGCGCATCGCCCGAAATCTTTGCGTAGATCATTTCCGCAAAGTGAAACGTGCCCCGGCCATTAAAACAGGCGACAACCAAGATCTGTTTGAGGTCTTGAATTTTTCCGATGAAACCATGGAAGACAAGATGATTCGGAATCAAAGTCATGACCGCGTTCGCCACCTGTTGGATGAATTGCCATCAGACCAACGGGAGGTGATCATTCTTCGTCATTATGCCGATATGTCCTTCAAAGAAATCGCCCAATTAACGGACTGCAGCATCAACACAGCCTTGGGCAGAATGCGATACGGCCTGATCAATCTCCGAAAGATGATGACACAGCGTCAGATCGCACTTTGATCGGACGCCTCATTTGATCCGGAACGCTTCTACCCCGCATTGCAACCAATCGCGAAACGCCTCGGCATCATCCGTATAAAATTTTGTGCGCGTGAGTAGTTTGCCCCCTGCATCGATGATGGCATATTCAGGTTGTGCCGTGGCGCCAAAATTCGCAATTTGAAAGGCTGACCATTTGTCGCCGATCGTCTCGATCTTTTTGACATGCCCATCGCCCAGGTCAACCACTTGTTGCTG
>JBDKIP010000133.1:0-2633 GCA_039797015.1 Bacteroidota bacterium | reverse complement strand
TGGTCATCCTTGACATCATGTTGCCAGAAATGGATGGCATCACCGTAACCGAGAACATCCGGGTTAGAAACCTGAACATACCGATCCTCATGCTGAGCGCCCGAAACACCAGCGCCGATCGAATCCTGGGATTAAAAAAAGGGGCCGATGATTACCTCACCAAACCATTCGATCTAGAAGAACTCCTCTTGCGCGTATCTAAATTGATCGAAAAAAATCAACGACTGAACGAACGACAAACTTCATTGGATCAATACGCATTCGGAAAAAATCGAATCGATTTCAAGGCACAACAGGCATTCGGGGTCAATGGCGAACGGATCGAACTGACGAAAAAAGAAGCCATGCTCCTCAAACTGCTCATTGAAAACAAAAATGAAGTGGTCACCCGGGAACGCATCCTCAACATCGTTTGGGGATATCAGGTCTATCCTACCACAAGAACCATCGATAATTTCATTTTGAATTTTCGAAAATACTTCGAAGCAGATAGCCGTCAACCGCGCCACTTTCATTCCATACGAGGAATGGGATATAAGTTCACGGAGGACTGATCACAGATCACCCAACCGCGGCCTCACCACGATCTCTTCCACACACGCACCTACAGAAAGTTGGGTACATTGATAGACCAACTGGGCAATGTCACTCACTTCCATGATCCGATGGGTGCTGTTGTCATAATCGCCCCAAGAATCGGTCAAAACCGCCCCCGGATACACCGTAGTCACCTTTACACCGGTCGGCTTCAACTCCTCCCGTAAGTTCTGACTGAATCCATTCAACGCATATTTACTGATGCTGTACGCACCTCCATGTGCATAAGGACGCTGCCCAGCAATGGAACAAATATTGATGATGTGCCCCTTGCCGGAGGCAACCATTGCAGGAGCGATCACACGTGTAAGATGATAGGCGCTGTATAGATTCACGGCCAGTTGACCCTCAAGCACCCCCTCCGGTTGATCCAGCAATTTCCCTGGCTCAAATATCCCGGCATTGTTGATGAGTACATCCGGCGTTCCTTGCTCCAAACACCATTTCCCCAACGCCATTACCTCCGACGGAACAGTCACATCCGCCGCCATTCCTTTTACCACTGAACCCGGATGGACATCCATCAGCGAACGACTGAGGGCATCCAGTTTGGTCTGCGTACGGGCAGAAATCAACACCTCATGACCTTCCGCCGCGAATTTTTCGGCCATTCCCCTACCCATTCCCCTCGACGCACCTGTAATGATCACGCGCATATAGATGATTTGGTCAAAGGTCGAACATTTTTAGTGGCCAGATCCTTTTCTACCGCCTTACTTTGCAGGATGACCTATCGCCATCTTTTCTTTGACCTCGATCATACGCTCTGGGATTTTGAAGCCAATTCCAGGCACACCCTCCAACATTTATACGAATCCCTACAACTGGCCGATCGCGGCATCGATGACTTTGATCGATTCCACCGGCAATACCTCGAACACAACGAACGACTTTGGGAACGTTACCGAAAAGGATTCATCAAACAGGACGAACTGCGTGTAAAACGCATGTGGCTAAGTTTACTTGACTTCAAGATCGCTGACGAAACACTTGCCCAAACACTCAGCGTACAATTTCTTGAACTCCTGCCCACCCGAAACCGGTTGTTCCCGAATACCCGAGAAGTCCTTCAATACCTGAAAGAAAAAGGTTACACATTGCACATCATCACCAATGGATTTGAAGAAGTGCAACACCACAAAATGCAGGCTTCAGCACTGACTCCCTTTTTTGACCAGGTGATCACCTCCGAAAAAGCCAGCGCCCTAAAGCCGCACCGCGCCATCTTCGATCATGCCCTGGAAGTCAGTGGAGCCCATGTATCCGAAAGCATCATGGTCGGCGACTCAATGGAAATCGACATCAAAGGCGCCTGGGAAATGGGCATGGACCAGATCCACATGAACCACCTCGACAAGCAGAAATACCCCATTCAAGGAGAAACCTATCCCACGCACACCATTTTTGAATTGGAAGAATTAAAAGCGATCCTATAACGATCACCAAGTAGCGATCACGGTAACTCCACCCTTTGGACGATCCCCGATCTTGCAATAGATCTTGGCATCCAAGGGCAACAACAGATCCACACGGGAACCGAATTTGATGAATCCCATCTCCTCCGTTTGCTTAACAACCTGCCCCGGCTTCACATAGTTGCAAATGCGCTTTGCAAGCGCTCCGGCAATTTGCTTCACCAAGATCTCTTTGCCCTCTTTTCTATAGACAACACTGTGACGCTCGTTCTCCGTAGAGGACTTGGGATGCCAGGCCACTAAATATTTACCGGGGTGATATTCGCTATACACCACCTCGCCACTGATGGGATTGCGGTTGACGTGCACATTCAAGGGGCTCATGAAAATCGAGACTTGAATGCGCTTGTCGGAGAAATATTCATCCGCCTGCACCTCTTCGATCACCACCACCTTGCCATCGGCCGGTGCGACAATGGCATTTTCTTGAATGGTGTGGGCGCGGGATGGTATGCGAAAAAAAGAAACGATGAACAACCAAAATCCACCGGTCAGGATGGCCACCGGGAGATGCAGATACGCATAGCAATCGCAGATCCAGTACTGCAAGATCAGGTTGAT
>JBDKIP010000132.1:0-4326 GCA_039797015.1 Bacteroidota bacterium | reverse complement strand
ATGGGGATGATCATACATGCGCTGCGAGGCATGCATGTGTGTGTGCCGCGCAACATGACGCAAGCGGCCGGTATGTACAATACCTTGTTGCAGGCGAATGATCCCGGGCTGGTGGTGGAGTGCTTGAATGGATATCGATTGAAAGAGGCGCTGCCTTCTAATTTGGATACGTTTACAGTGGCACTCGGTATGCCCGAAGTGATCCGCGCCGGAGAGGACATTACGATCGTCTCCTATGGATCTACCTTGCGCATCATTCAGGAAGCTGCTCAATATTTGGCAGAGCAGGGCATTTCCTGTGAGATCGTGGACGTGCAAACCTTGCTGCCGTTTGACATCCATCACCAGATCGTAGCGTCATTGAAGAAAACAAATCGCATTTTGTTTGTGGATGAGGATGTGCCGGGTGGTGCATCGGCCTATATGTTCACGGAGGTGATGGAGAAGCAGGGTGGGTATCGTTATTTGGATGTGGCGCCGCGTACGCTGACGGCACAAGCACATCGTCCGGGTTATGGAAGTGACGGCGATTATTTCAGTAAGCCCAATGCGGAGCAGGTCATCGACGTGGTGAAGGCCATGATGGCGGAATGATCAGTCCAAGAATCTTTCTTTCCATTCGGGTTTGGGCATCCAGCAGGATTCACTTCGACCGAACCATTTGTATCGATTCTTTGCAATGAGGGTATAGACCCAATCACGAATGGGAGCAGGAATGATCACAAACGCATAAAGAAGGGGCCAGGCACCCGATAATTTTCTGGATACACGAAGGGCTGCCGTGGAGCGGGTATAGAATTTTCCATTTTCAAACAGCACGATCGAGTCCGGGACGGTGGCGGGGTTCCATTGCGCAAAAAGTTCTTTTGCGGTGGTGCCGTCGATCGGCGCGAATTGAAAATGTCTTTTCGGATCGCGGGGCAACATGAATTGCACGGAGCCGCAGCAGAGGTGGCAATGACCGTCGAATAATATGATCGCCGGTGCTGGTTGCATCAGCCCATGTTGTGGAAGACTTTCTGTACGTCGTCGTCCTGTTCCAGTTTTTCGATCAGCTTACTCACGTCGGCTGCTTGTTCATCGTTCACCGGAACGGTGACGGTGGGGATCCATTCTGTTTCGGCACTGATGGGCGTGATGTTTTTATCTTCCAAGGCTTTTTGCATGTTGCCGAAGTCGGTGAATGCGCAGCGGATCACCAGGATCTCATCACCATTATCAGCCGTGCTTTCTCCCAGTTCTTCCAATCCAAAATCGATGAGTTCCAGTTCCAGTTCTTCCGGATTGAGTCCTTCGGGTTTCATTTTGAAGACCCCCATTTTTTTGAATTGAAAGGCTACGCTGCCGCTGTTGCCGAGGGCACCGCCTCCTTTGTTGAAATGGGATTTGACGTTGGCTACGGTACGTACGTGATTGTCTGTTGCGGTTTCAACGAGTAGGGCCACGCCGTGTGGGGCGTATCCTTCGTAGAGGATCTCGTCGTAGTTGATCATTTCCTTTCCAAGGGCGCGTTTGATGGCGGCTTCCACGCGGTCTTTGGGCATGCCTACGCTGCGGGCGTTCTGGTAACAGCGACGCAGGGCGGCATTGGTGCCCGGGTCGGAACCACCTGCCTTTACGGCGATGATGATCTCTTTCCCGATGCGGGTGAATTGTTTGGCCATGCGGTCCCAGCGGGCGAACATGGTCGATTTCCGTACTTCAAATATGCGTCCCATGAAAAGATTTTGTTCGCGGCAAAAGTACGTGAATGCCTATAAATGAAAACGTCCCGCCGGAGGCAGGACGTTGACGATCGTTTGAATTATATCCGTTAGGATTGTTTCAGTTTACTGTGGTGGCGGCTGTAGAGGAAGTAAACCACCAGACCGATGCCCATCCAGGCAAAGGCCACTTTGAGGGTTTGCGCATCGAGTCCCACGATCATGGCCAAACAGATCAGCGCACCGAGGGTGCTCACCACAGGCACCAATGGAGTTTTGAATGGTCTTTCCAGGTTGGGTGATTTGACGCGCAGGATCCAGATGCCAATGCTCACGAGTACGAAGGCGAAGAGTGTACCGAAGCTGGTGAGGTCACCGGCTACGTGTCCGGGTACAAACGCTGCAAACGCACCCACGAACAGAAAGAGGATCCAATTCGATTTGTAAGGTGTTTTGTATTTGGGATGTAATTCACCGAAGGCTTTGGGGATGAGTCCGTCGTTGCTCATGGTGTAGAAGATGCGGCTTTGTCCCATCAGCATCACGAGGATCACCGAGGAGAATCCGGCCAGGATCGCCACCGTCACGGCCGTTGAGAGCCATTGATAACTCGCACCGAATTTTCCGATGGCGTAGGCAACGGATGCTTCGCGTCCTTTTTCAGGATCTACGAAATCCTGCCAAGGCGTTACCCCGGTAAGTACGTGTCCGAATAAAATATAAAGGATGGTACACACGACAAGTGATCCCAAGATACCGATGGGCATGTCGCGCTTGGGATTCTTGGCTTCTTGTGCTGCAGTGGAAACCGCATCGAATCCGATGAAGGCGAAGAACACGATGGCGGCACCGCCGAGTACACCACCCCAGCCGTGTTTGTTCCAGCCGCTGTAATCGGCGATCACTTTTCCGGCATTATCCAATACCGGTGGGGTATTGGCGGGAATGAAATAAGGGGAGTAGTTGTCGGGATTGATGAATTGCCAGCCCAGTGCGATGAACAGCAGCACGATGGCAACCTTAATGAAAACGATCACGGCATTGACCAGGGCAGACTCTTGTGTGCCTTTGATCAGCAACAAGGTCAGTGCCAACAAGATGATGAGTGCGGGAGCATTCATGATGCCGGTATGTAGTATGCCGGCGGAGTCGGTATAACTCTCGAACGGCGAGTGGCACCATTCATACGGTATCGCTCCCCCCAAAAGCTTATTTAAATATTCACTCCAGGCGATGGAAACCGTGGCGGCACCCAGTGCATATTCCATGATCAGGGCCCAGCCAATGATCCACGCCACGAGTTCACCCATGGTTACATAGGAGTATGCGTAGGCGCTTCCCGCGATGGGGATCATGGAAGCGAATTCGGCATAACACAAACCGGCAAAGGCGCATCCGATGGCAGCTACGATGAATGACAAGGTAACGGCGGGTCCTGCGGCTTGTCCGGCAGCAGCGGCAGTACGCACGAACAATCCCGCTCCGATGATGGCGCCGATGCCGAGTGCGATCAGGTTTCCGGCGCCGAGGGTTCTTTTCAATCCTTTCTCTCCGTCTGCGGCATGGGCCAGCATCAGGTCGAGTGACTTCTTGGCAAATAAACTCATGAACAGTTGGTTTTTGAAGTGTCTAAGATAGTGATTCAACGATTAGGTTGTCGTCTTTGATTTATTTCCGGAAATGGCCAGATAATACAAGGGTACACCCAGCAATACGATGATCAATCCGGGCCAGGTGAACTCCGGTTTGTAGATCACCAATAGGATGCAAAAGGCAGCGCCCATCAAGATGTAAAGTGCCGGAAGCAGCGGATATCCGAATGCTTTGTAGGGGCGATCGGCATCGGGGCGATTTTTACGGAGAATGAAGATTCCGATGATGGTGAGCATGTAGAACAGCACCACCACGAACGAGATCATGTCGAGCAGTTGTCCGTATTTCCCACTCAGGCTCCAGATGCTCGCTACGATCGCTTGGATCCACAGCGCAGTTTGTGGTACGGATACGGCATTCAGTTCACCGGCTTTTTTGAAGAAGAGTCCGTCTTTCGCCATGGTATAATATACACGCGCACCCGCCATGATGAGTCCGTTGTTGCATCCGAAGGTGGATACCATGATCAGCACGGCGATTACGTAGGTTCCGATGCCGGGGAAAATTTTATTGGCGGCGGCGACGGCTACGCGGTCGTCGGCCGGAAACGCCAATTCATTCAGTGGCAGTACATTCAGGTACATCAGGTTGGCCGATACATAGATCAGGGTTACGATACCGGTGCCGAGCAGCAGACTGAGCCCGATGTTTCGGTGCGGATTTTTCATTTCTCCCGCAATGAAGGTGACGTTGTTCCAGGCATCGCTGCTGAAAATGGAGCCCACCATCGCAGCGGCGATGGCGCCCATCAGCGCGGCCCCGGAGATGCCGGTCCAATTCGTGGCGATCGCGGCACTGGCTGCATCGGCCGCACCGGTGTATTGTTGCGCCTGGAATCCGGTTTGCCAGTTTTGCGCCCAGAAACTTTCTTTGGCGAGTAAGAATCCGAAGGCGATGAGCCCGAATAAGGCCAACAATTTCGCAGAGGTGAATAAGGTCTGTATGAATTTCCCTTCTTTGACACCTTTGG
>JBDKIP010000131.1:0-2718 GCA_039797015.1 Bacteroidota bacterium | reverse complement strand
TGAGGAAGTTTTTCGCAGAACTGGACCGCTGCTGGACAGAAACAAGCGTCAGGCAGATGTACCGGACGTCTGTGAAGTTTTACACAATGCGATCGGAACCGCACCCGGCATGTTGTTCAGAAAAAACGGAAAGGTCTTCATTTCGCTGCCAGGGGTGCCTGCTGAAATGAAACGACTGATCAGCGATCAAGTAATCCCATTCATATTACGCGAGTGGACGTTGGCCTCGATCCAACATCGCACCTTGCTGACTGCCGGTGCAGGAGAATCGATCTTAGCCGAAGCGCTCACCGAATTTGAGGCTGATCTGTCTCCCGAATTGAAATTGGCCTACCTGCCCAATTATGGAATGGTCAAATTACGCCTCACCTATTTGGGTGCATCTGAAACAAATGGAAAAGAGTTGCTGGATCAGGCATTCCCGCGACTTGCCAAGAGCATTGAGAAATGGTTGATCTCCACGGAAGACATCGGCCTTGAGGTGCTGATCGGCAATTGGCTGCGCACACACAAAAAGACATTGGGCACAGCTGAAAGTTGTACAGGTGGCAGCATTTCGCAATTGATGACCTCCGTGCCCGGTTCATCCGAATATTTCATAGGCAGTGTGGTTAGCTATGCCAACCGCATCAAAGTGGAATTGCTGGACGTACGAAATGAAACGTTGCAAACGGTCGGAGCCGTGAGCGAACAAGCCGTGATGCAGATGATCCAAGGGGGACTATCCCGGATGGGAACCGACTACATGGTTTCGGTCAGCGGCATTTTGGGGCCGGGCGGCGCCACACCGGAAAAGCCCGTAGGAACTGTTTGGATCGCTGCCGGCACAAAAGAGCGGACCATCACCCGAAAACTGCAATTGCGGTTCGACCGTGCCCGAAATACCGTGATTACCACACACCAAAGCCTCCTGTTGCTGTGGGAACTCCTTCGGACTAACGAAGGTTAGCGAAGCCCTTGAAATCCCTACCTTTACGGCGACAAAAAATCACTATGGCACTTGTCGATCTCGTCATGCCCAAATTGGGCGAAAGCATCATGGAAGCCACCATTCTGAAATGGCACAAACAACCAGGTGACCCCGTTGCACTGGATGAAACCGTTTTGGAAATTGCTACTGATAAAGTAGACAGCGAGGTACCCAGTACCACTGCCGGCGTGATCGAGGAACTTCTTTGGAAAGTAAACGATGTAGTACCCATCGGTTCCGTGATCGCGCGGATCCGTACAGGGGCTGCAGAGCCCATACAAAACCCTTCACCTTCTCCAACGCCGGTGCAACAGGCGGTCGTCGTGGACACCAAACCCACACCGGCGGCATCGCCCCGTCCAATGCCGGCTGTAGCGGCAACTACCAATCGTTTTTATTCGCCGCTTGTCTTGAACATCGCAGCCAGCGAAGGTGTGTCAATGACCGAATTGGAATCGGTGCCGGGTACCGGCAATGAAGGTCGCGTCACCAAAAAAGACATTCTTCAATACGTTGCACAGCGCAAACAACAACCTGCTGCCGCTTCCCATGCAATCGCACCCGCTCCAACAGCCGACATGCGGGTACCGATCCAACAGATCGCACCGGAAAATAACCATCCGGCACCGGTTGGTTCCGGAAACGTTGAAGTGGTGGAGATGGACCGCATGCGCAAGTTGATCGCCGACCACATGGTCAGAAGCAAACAAACCAGTCCACACGTCACCAGCTTCACCGAAGCTGATGTGACAAATCTGGTGATGTGGAGAGAAAAATGCAAGAAGGAATTTGAGAAAAGAGAAGGTACCAAGATCACCTTCACTCCTTTGTTCATTGAGGCCATCGTTCGTTGCATCAAGAAATTCCCGCTGATCAACAGCTCCCTTGAACATCATCACATCTTGATCAAAAAAGACATCAACATCGGCATGGCCACCGCATTGCCCTCGGGGAATTTGATCGTTCCGGTGATCAAGAATGCGGATCAATTGAATTTGGTGGGATTGACCAAACAAGTCAATCAATTGGCCGATGCGGCACGAAATGGAAAACTGAAAGTGGATGATACCCAAGGGGGCACGTTCACGTTGACGAATGTAGGAACTTTCGGAAGCCTCATGGGTACACCCATCATCAATCAACCTCAGGTAGCCATCCTGGCGGTTGGCGCCATCAAAAAACGTCCGGTGGTTGTGGAAACACCTGCCGGCGACAGCATCGCCATCCGACACATGATGTACTTGAGCATGAGTTACGATCACCGCATCGTGGACGGAAGCCTGGGTGCCACATTCCTGACAGCCGTTGCAAAAGAGTTAGAGAATTTCGATCCGGAACGCGATTTCTAAAAGAGTGCCGCACTCGTCAATCGACCAACTCCAATCCCCAATCCTTCCCCTTATTGATCGCTGGGATGCCTTCGGTGATCCAGCGTGGTGGCTTCTCCCCTTTCAGCAACCAATCGAAGAATTGTTGTTCCCGAACGGAGATGTCTTTTTGATTTTTGCGCTCCCGTAAGTTGTGGGCCTCCCCATTGTAATTCAGCAACCAGGAAGGTTTGTTCAATCGCCGCATGGCTGTGAACAATTCGATGCCTTGATACCAGGGAACGGCACCATCCGCATCGTTTGCCATGATCACCATGGGCGTTTGGATCTTGGGCACATGAAACAACGGAGAATTCTTGATGTAAAGATCCGGACGCTCCCAAAGCGTGGCACCGATGCGACTTTGCGATTTCTCATACT
>JBDKIP010000130.1:0-3094 GCA_039797015.1 Bacteroidota bacterium | reverse complement strand
CATCGCCCCCCGGAACTTTTTCATTTAGCCATCCTTTCACTTGTTTACGGATCGCATCCGATTCCCCCTGCAAGGATTGCATCTGGGGCACCATTTTAGTGGCCACCTCGGACCCTTGCCCTCCGGCCGACACATACTGATCCACCACTTTTCTTTTCTCTGTCAAGAGTAGATCGTACTGTTGCTGTGCCCGGTAAAAAGAATCCCGATACGCAGAACGTTCGATCCGATCTTGTTGTACCTGATTAAAAATCAATGGCGCTTTTTGAAAAGAATAAAAACTGAACAGCAAGGCGCCTACCAGCAAAATGAGAAATTGCATCGGCACCTTGACCAACCCATTCATCAAAAGGCCCAACTGGCTTTCCCGGATGGATTTGCCCGTGAGAAAGCGACCGACCTGGCTTTGATCGGTCCCGAAATAACTCAAGGCCAGAAAGAAACCACCAATGACCCCACTCCAGATGTTGTAATTATCCCCCCAATCAAACGAACCGTTCTTTTTCCCATCGGTGATCACATTGAGCTTCCCCATTTTCCCACTGATGTCCAGCGCATCCAGAAAGCCCACATTGGAAGGCATCAACTTCACAAGCAAATACCCGGCCAGAAACATCGAAAGCAGAATGATGGTGAATTGCAATTGCTGCGTATAGGCAACCGCACGTGCCCCACCACTGAGGGTGTAGATGATCAACAATCCACCCATGAGCAAATTGGTCCAGTAGATATTCCAACCCAGCAACGAGGATAAGATGAGCGATGGCGCAAAAATGCTGATCCCGGTAGAGAGACCCCGCTGCAAAAAGAATAAGAAGGAAGTCAGGCTGCGGGTTTTCCCATCAAACCGGTGTTCCAAATATTCATACGCGGTAATGACGTTCCATTTTCTGAATCGAGGTACAAATACAGCACTGATGACGATCATGGCCAGTGGAATACCGAAATAGTATTGCACGAATCGCATGCCATCGGTATATCCCTGCCCGGGAGCCGAAAGAAAGGTAATGGCTGAAGCCTGGGTGCCCATGATGCCCAAGAGCACCAATCCCCAGGAAAGATTCTGATTCGACCGAAAGTACCCATCCAGATCACGGGTAGTTTTGCTGCGGCGGACCCCATACCATACCACGAAACACAAGGTCAAACAAAGCACGATCCAGTCAAGCAGCTGCATAAAGTACGTTTATGAAAAATATTGAGTGAATCGCAGAAACAGAAAAATCAACGTGACCAGCACCGCGATCAGCGCAATGTACCAGTAGTGCATCTTATCGTTGGGGCCAGCACTCATCTTAGATTACTTCTTACGCGTAGTTTTTAACCAGCCGGTGAACACAATGAGTCCCGCCAATACCAGACCCAATAAAATCCCCAAACGCACGCGCTTGATCAGGAAGCCCAATGCAAGTCCCAGTAAAATAGCAACCCACATCGCCACTTCACTTCTTGAACGCTTTGCGGAATTATTCATTTTTGGAGGAAGCATTTAAGGCGATCAAATTTGCTAGCAATCGATAAGCCCCCGGTATGCCTGCGGGTAATTGCCTGAACAGAGCAAGTCCTGTATAAGTGAACCATCCTTTTCCATAACGAGTAACCAACAAGGATCCATCCTCCGGTTTCTCTCCGGGATCGGACATGGAGATCGGACGCTGAAATCGACCGCTGGTATCAGCTCCATGGTAAATGGAGCGCTCCTGGATCCAATCCTCGAAATCAGCTGCAGTCAATTTATTCGGAAAATTCAATGCGGGATGAGTCGGATCCAAAAATGTGACCACCGCCGATTCATCCGTCACCCGCGTGCGGGTGATGTTGAATGGATAGGGACCGATCTTGGCGCGAACGGGACCGATCTGACTACTGGTGTTGTATTGAACGATCAGGTTGCCGCCTCGCTCCACATATTGCATGAGCTTATCATGCGCATCATTCAACCAGGCATGGGTATTGTATGCCCGAACACCGGAAACGATGGCATCGAAGCCAGACAGATTGGATTTGCTCAATTCTTTTTGTCCCAGGAGCACCACTTCAAAACCCATTTTCTCCAGCGCATCAGCCACCTTGTCGCCCGCTCCTTCAATGTAACCAATTCGTTTACCCACCCTTTTCAAATCGATTGAAACCACTCGTTGTGGCTCCATCTTGAAATAATGGATCTCCGGTATATGATCGTATTCAATGCGCGTGAATTGACCGGCTTGGGTAAACAAACTTCCGGTAGCTGACTTCACCTGAAAGGAGTAAACGCCAGGTGAAACAGTGGTTTGTTTGCTGCGAGTCAGTATGGTTCCTTTCCCCATATTAGATACATCTCCAAGTTCAAATATTTTATTTCCACTCTTCGCCTGAATGGCTATGTCTTTCAACGATTGATTGGACTGCAAGCGAACCGAAAGATTTGTTTTTTGGTTTTGACCCAACCGAAAAGTGACTGGCTCCGAAGCGCCCAACTCGATCATGGGACGAACGATCAGGGGCTTGAATACTTCACCGCGAACCGGATCGGTCAGTTTATATACAATGGGGACGTCTAACTCCAATCCAAGATCGTTTATGCGCAGACCGAGCCGAACGGAAAACGCCGGACGATTTTCAGGCAAGCCAATTTGTTGTTGATCCGGCACCGTGAAACGGCCTTGCTCCATCGGAAAAGTTAACCAGTATGGTTGCGTAACCGAATGATGGAGTTCGATCGGCATCGAACCGGCACGGTTGAATGTTTTGTTTTGAACGAGCTTGGCTGCAACTTCATTTTTCTGTCCGTTGAACGTCAACTGATCAAGCTGGAGATCCGCTGAATTGCGCGCGATCAGATTCAGGGCAAATCGAAGTGTGTCGCCGTGCGAAACGCTCGTTTGAACAGCAATGGCCTCGGCATATACACCCGCGGCTTGGAAGATCAGCTCGCGGACCCGATCAAGTGTATATTTTCTCCACTCGCTTCCGGGTAATTGGTCAATGGCTGTGTAAAGTTTCTGCAGCTCGGGCAACGAGCTTTGTGGCATTTTCGGATCGAAATGAGCAATCAGATCATCGACCCTTTTCGCAATACTGGCCGCCTCTGGAATGCGTGACCAATCCGATA
>JBDKIP010000129.1:0-4190 GCA_039797015.1 Bacteroidota bacterium | reverse complement strand
CGCATTTGCACCAGAATACACAATAATTTCTCCAGCAGTACCAGGAAAAACTAATTTTGTAATATTTTGGTTTTGACCGCTTAGCTGTCCTCCAATTCCTACTACATATGTATAAGTTCCTGCTGGAAGTACAATTTCTTTTGACTGATAATAGCCACCAGCACCACCTCCGCCGCCGCTATTAGAAGATGGTCCATTAGCACCATTACCACCAGCGCCCCAGATTTTGATTGTAGCTGTTCTCTGTAATTCAGTAGCTGTTGGGGAAATAGAGAACGAACCAGTCATTGACGGGTTTGGAAAAAACGTTACCTGCCCGATCACTTGCCCCGAAAACAGGGTGGCCAGAAGGGCCGTTGCGAGAATTGTGTAAACCTTTTTCATGCCTTGAAAGTTTGGTTTGTTTAGTTTTATTAAGAGTACGAGTACACGTTCGGGTTGGCATACAATGATCCATAACTGAGACCGGGGGTGCCGGTAACAGGCATAAGATCCGCCCGAATGCCAGGGGCGACTTTTAAGACTACTAAACCTTGAGGGGAGTAGTTTTCAGAGATTAGGTACGGCCTTCAGAGAAATTGGATAGGGTTAATTCTGGTGCAAGATTAAGGGTTAATCCTGAATCGAGTAGAAAAAATACGAGTTTTTTTAAAAAATATGGTCGGATACGAGGATTTGGGTACGTGATTATACTTATATTAGATGGGAGATGGTAGATGGAAGTTTGAGTTAGAAGTTTGGCGGTTAACATTCCAAACCCCCATCCCCCATCTCCCATCTTCTCCTAGGGTACCAAATACTCCACCTGCAATGAATTCGTGGGGTTCTGGCCGGAGATCTGGATGACCTCATTGCGGAAGGTCTTTAAAACATCGTCAACGTAAAGGGACAAGGTGCAATTTGAATTGCCCAGGATCGAAGCAGAGGCCGTCAAGCGATCACCGCTTTTCAAGTTCCAGCCGGATTGCGTAAACGTCCAACTATTGTTCGTGAACGAAGCGGTGTTTGTAGCAGACGTGGGTGTCGTATAAGTGATCGTACCTGTTAGAGTAGCACCCAGCAAGGGCGTACAGTTGCACACATACCTCACCGTCTTGGTAGTAGGTGCCGGCGGATCGTTTTTGGAACAGGCAGTGAGTAGAATAATGATTGAAAACAAAAGAATGGAACGGAACATGATGGATGATTTTGGTAAATGTAAAAAGTAAGTTGAGGAGATGGAAGATGGAAGATGGGAGATGGGAGATGGGGGTTTGAGGAACTATACTTCTAACTCAAACTTCAATCCTCCATCTTCCATCTTTTCAATACTTCCTCCCTCAACCCCCTCATATCCTGAATGAAACGAGTAACGATCAGGGAATATTCCTGCTCCGAAATCGGTTCTTCGTTGCCCTTGCCCTGATTCTCCAACATTGCTACGATATCTTTTAAGGCTGTAATGCCCACCACCCCCAACGCAAACTTCAGTTTATGAGCCGCCTCACCAATGCCCTTGCGGTCGCCGGCCACCAACATTCGGTCCATTTCTAAACAGATCTCGGCCACCGACTCAACAAAGGACTTCAACATGGTCTCCACAAAAACCTGATTGCCATTGCCCACCCGATTCAAATAAGCCAGGTCGATCTTAAGCTCAAGTGTATTTCCTACGCCCTCTTTCTCCGTGGGTTGAACCTGCTTTTGATCCGACTGCCACACCCTTTCCAGCAACTGACGCAATTGCAAGGCATCAAAGGGTTTCGACAACGTATCATTCATGCCCACGGCTAAATAATGTCGACGATCCGAATCAAACGCATTGGCCGATAAGGCCACAATGGGTACCGATGCCCGAACGGGATCGTCCAGCTTTCGTATGGCCCTGGTCGCCTCAACCCCATCCATCACCGGCATCTGAATGTCCATCAAAATAAGATCGTAATTGTTTTCACTCGCTTTTTGCAATCCGGCCGACCCATCCATGGCCATCTCCAACACAAGCCCCCAATCCTTGGTCATCTCATCCACCAAAAAACGATTCAACGGCACATCTTCTACCAACAATACACGCTTGCCGTTTAGCAGGTCAGTTGCGAACGATTCTGCTTGCAGCGGTGTTGAGTTGACCAGATCGGCTTTTTCCACGGCCTCCAATGGCAAACAAAGGCTGAACGTAGAACCCACCCCGGGCTCACTTTTCACTTCCATACGCCCGCCCATCAGCGCGGAAAGCTCCTTGCAAATGGTAAGCCCCAAACCGGTACCCGCCCGATGATTCTCCCCTTTCCTACGCGCCTGTACGAAGGGTTCAAAGATCTTTTCCAATGAATCCGACTCGATTCCGATGCCGGTATCCATCACGCGAAAACAAACCTCTTTGCCGTTAGCATCCACTGCCAATTGAACCGATCCCTGGTCGGTGAACTTAAGTGCATTCGATAAGAGATTGCCGATGACCTGCCCGATCCGATTCGCATCGCCCCGGTAATGAGATCCCAACTGCTCGTCAAAATGCAGGGCCAGGGTCAATCCCTTGCCATCCGCGGGTTCACGACTCAGCTCCAGCAAAGCCTGCATCTGCTGGCGCAAATCAAATACCTCCACATTCAGCTCCATCTTTCCCGAACCGATCTTCTCAATGTCCAACACCTCGTTCACAAGGGCCACCAACGACTGAGCCGATTGACGAAGCAGTTGGATATACTGTGACTGCTTATCATTCAGATCCGTTCGCTGCAACAGATCGGTCAAACCAAGAACACCATTCATCGGGGTACGCAACTCGTGACTCACCCGGGCTAAAAATGCCTCCTTGGCCTGCGCATTGGCCTCCGCTTGTTCACGCGCTTTCTCCATGACGGCCTGGGCCTCCTTGATGGTCGTCACATTCATCCCATAGCCAATGACCAAATCAACTTCCCCGTTCCCGTCCACCACCGGAAACATTTTCCGATAATGATACTCCCGTTCACCACTGGCTTTGATCAGTTCTTCCTCCCATTCCGATTGACGCTTAGTCTCAATGGCCTGATTAAATGCTGCACGCCTGGATTGAAAGATGGAGTAAGGCCGGTTTCGATAATCACAATACTCCTCATCCGTCTTCCCGATGATCCAGTTTCGGATCTCGGGATTTTGAATGCCTTGGGGATTTACAAACAAATACTTGTGCTGACCATTGAATACGGCAATATCTGCAGGAATATTGTTCAGGATCTGCTCATAAAAAAAACGCTGCTGTTCGATCTCCGTTTGCCGGGTCTGACGCTCCCGTATCTGTGTGATTTTGATGCCCACCACCGCCGCCAGCGTGGTCAGGATCGACATATGCTTGTTCTTGAAAAAGTTTTTTTCATAGTGCTCACTGTCGATCACGCCAATGACCTTACCCCGACTGAAAATGGGCACCGCGATCTCCGATTTTCCCAAAACCTTATCACTCACATACCTCGGGTCCAACTCCACATCCTCAACGAGGACTGGCTTTCCGGATTGAGCCACACTGCCCACAATTCCTTTTCCCAAGGGCAAATCCATGTAAGCCTGGACCACACCGCCCTCTCCGGATGATGGCCCCCAAGCGGCTCGCTGCTTCAACAATCCCGTTTCTTCCTCAAGCAAATAGATCACACAGTCAAAAAAATCGAGTTGGGCGATGCAATTTCGCGCAACGTCCCAAAGGATCTCCTCCTCGGTTTCCTTCTCATACAAGGTGGAAATAAAATGATTCAGCACCCGCTGAATGTCCAGTTCCTCATTGGCCAACCTCGACAAAATCTCCTGATACACCCACATATAGGCAACGATCTCTCCCTGTTGACGAATGGGCGTATGATCGCGGGATACCAATCGTCCATCGCGCATCCGAATGATCTCCCCAAAAACCGGCTCACCTTTTTGGTAGATTTCCAGGATCCGGTCCATAAATGGACCCGGCTCCATGAAAACATCTTTGAAATGCGCCACCAGATCCGAACCGCGCTGCCCCATTAACTCCTCAGGGGTCAGCCCCGGATGCACCAGGTTGCAAAAAACCTCGTTGGCATACAACACCTTTCGGTCCGGCGAAACCACCACCACGCCCTGATGAAGGGCTGATAACACTGTAGTATGTAACTCCGGCAACATCATGTTCTCGCAAAATAGCCCATTTCAGCCAACTCCACTCGTTGATTCCCAACCCATTAAAGAGCTTCTTACCGGCAAAT
>JBDKIP010000128.1:0-3787 GCA_039797015.1 Bacteroidota bacterium | reverse complement strand
GAGATCATCAAACAGCTGCCACAACAAGTTTACATCAGTTTCGACATTGACGGATTGGATAGAAAACTTTGTCCCGATACCGGCACCCCCGTGCCCGGAGGATTCGAATTGGAGGAAGTTTTTTATCTGTTCAAAAAGATACTGGAAAGCGGACGCACCCTGATCGGATTTGACCTTTGTGAAGTGGGCGTGGGTGAAAATGATTGGAATGCCAATGTGGGTGCACGCACCTTGTTCAAGCTCTGCAACCTGCTCACCACCAGCAATCCCCTTCCTTGAGTCCCTCGTTTACGATCCGATTCCCATCCAAAAACAAAAATGCCTTCCGGTGGATGGGACGATTCATTTTACTGGGCAGCTCCATGCTCTTCCTGGCGGCCACGGAAATGAGTCAAATAAAATATGGATATCCGGTACTTGGGTTCCTGTTGCTGGCCCTCGATCTGTTCTGGATTTCGCTGGTTTCAGAGGGGCTCGCCATACAGGTCTTTGGCTGGATGGCCGTCGGAAACTGGGGGATGGCCTCCATCCTGCTCTTGTTGTTTTTGTTCCACCGACAATCCATCCAACAACCCACCTTTCGAATCGATGCCAACGGATTGCGCTCAAATTTTCCCTGGCCTAAAAAAATGAACTGGAATGCCATTGAATTCATTCGGCTGAAAGATGGCATGCTCACGATCGAATACCGGAGTGGAAAACTCTTTCAACAAGGAATCGAAAAAGATCCTGCGTTGAGCGAAGCCAATTTTAACGAGTTTTGCCAACAGCAATGCAATCCCTGAGCCACTCCCCTTATCTCCTGTACAGCGACGGAAATGGAAACATTTTCGAGGACCGTACCCTTTACGTAACCGGAAGAAGTGGTTGGGATGCCCTGCCCATCCCAGATGATCAATGGATCGAATTGCCCGAGGGCGGATCGTTGTATGAATTACCGGGAAGAAGAGGCATTGGCATTGACGTGGAAACGGGTGACATGCGTTTGTGCGAAAAAGGTTGGGCGGTGGCCGCCTTCATTCCACCTGCACATACCGGATTCTATTTGGCCGCCTACGAAACAGCCCCCGACGCCCCAACGCTTCCACTTTTTTGTTACACAGCAGCCGGATGGCACGATGATAAATTTTACGTGCCGGCCGTCCGCATTGAACCCGATATCCGACAGGAATGCAGTGGCTATGATCAACCTTCGATCAACGAGGGGACTGCACAACTGCTCAGTGCTTATCCGCACAACCGATTGGTGAAACACTTGATGGAAAATTGCTGTCAAACGTATCAATGTCCCGCTGCCCGGAATTTTTCCCTGGGTCGCTGGGAATGCCCGGTTCCTGCCTCACCTGCCTGCAATGCCAACTGTGTGGGGTGCATTTCGCTTCAACCCGATGAGGAGCCGATAGTTTCCACCCAAGACCGACTTCAATTCAAACCCACACCGGAAGAGATCGTTGAATTCACCGTGCCACATCTTGAGTCGGCACCCTTCCCCATCATTAGTTTTGGGCAAGGTTGTGAGGGAGAACCCCTGTTGATGTGGGAAACGATCCGCGACGCGATCGTGGAAATCCGCAAACACACAAAGAAGGGCAGCATCAACATCAACACCAACGGATCCAAGCCCGATGCCGTAAAGGCGTTGTGCGAGGCGGGACTGAACTCCATTCGGGTCAGCACCAACTCCGCCCGCCGCGAAATATACATGCCCTATTACCGGCCCAACAATTATGATTTTGACGACATCCTGGAGAGCTTGAACGTGGTGAGGGATTTCGGGGGGTGGACATCGATCAATTATTTTGTCTTCCCGGGCATGACGGATTCAGAAGCGGAATATGAAGCACTGAGAAAACTAATCCGGTCAACGGGATTGAACATGATCCAATGGCGGAATTTCAACATCGATCCGGATTGGTACCTGGGCAAGATCGGTGTGTCGGATACCGGTCCCTGCATGGGGGTAAAACAATTGCAGGGCTTGATCCGGGAAGAGTTTCCGGACCTGCGTTTTGGCTATTTCAATCCACCCATCGAGCGCATACGCGGAAATTTTGCCGCTGATTTCGCGCACTGACACCCTTTAACCTTAACTTTTTTTTGGCCCCTTTTGTGCAGGAAGGATGCCCATTGCATCGTTTTAACAGCTGTGCATAATCGAATGACCATTCTGCCAGCGAGTTAAATTAGTTTTACATGCGAACCAGCAACCTCATGGCACAATCCTTGGAAGCACAACATCGATCCCGCGCGTTGATCTATACTGGCATCGCCGCATTGTTGTTGACCATCCTGATCCTTTTTCTAAAATGGAAAATTGAGTTGCCGATAAAACGAGAGGAGCCAACGTCGATCGAAGTAGAATTAAACCTGCCTCCTGATCCGCCATTGGAAACGGAGGAGGACGGTGGTGGCGGAGGTGGAAACATCGCGCAAGCGGTTGGTCCCAGCGGAGCCGCTCCCGAATCCCCTGCCCCTGCTGGCGAGCCGGAGCCATCTAAGGAGACTCCAGAACCGGAAGAAAAAGAAGCCATCGTGGTCAAGCCGGTCATCACCAAAAAAGATGCGCCGAAAATCAACCAGACATCTACCGTAAAAACGGCCCCGAAAACGGAAACACCCCCCTCCCCACCCAAGCCCAAAATGGTGATGGGTAAAGGAAACAAAGGAACGGGAACTGGGGCCGACAGCCCGGATGATTTTAACCGTTCCGGCAACCAAGGAAGTGGTCTAGGAACCGGTAAAGGTTCCGGATCCGGAGGAGGTACCGGTGCAGGCGCCGGTGGTGGCAATGGAACCGGGATCGGAACAGGCAATGGCCCCCGCGTTACGCAGGGCAATCGAAAGATCGTAAAGACATCGCGATTTGATGGCGACATGGACAATGCCACCATCTTTGCCCGCATTCGCGTATCCCCGGAAGGAAAAGGAACCTTTGTTGAATTTGGCAAGGGATCCACCCATCGAACCAACCAATACAAACAGGCCATTACACAGTACCTGAGCAAAATTCAATTCGATCGGTCCGAACAAGAAGACCTGGTAACCGTGCAGTTCAATTTTCTGGTGAACTAACTTGCGGCATGACCTACACGGAAACGCTGGACTATCTTTTCTCCCGCTTGCCCATGTACAGCCGCATCGGAGTGGCCGCGTACAAGGAGGATCTGCACAATACGGTCGCCTTGTTGGAGGCCATTGGAAATCCCCACCAAAAATTCAAATGCATACACATTGCCGGCACAAACGGCAAGGGATCGGTCAGCCACATGCTGGCATCGGTATTGCAACAAGCCGGATACAAAACCGGACTATACACCTCTCCGCACTTGCACGATTTTCGGGAGCGGATTCGTCTCAACGGGGCCATGATCCCCCAAGAAAAAGTGATCTCGTTCACGGAAAAAATGCAACCCCTCATCGAGCGCATCGATCCGAGTTTTTTTGAACTCACCGTGGCGATGGCGTTTGAATATTTTGCGGAAGAGCAAGTAGACATTGCCGTGATCGAGACCGGCTTGGGCGGTCGATTGGATAGCACCAATGTGATCCAGCCGGAACTATCCATCATCACCAACATTGGCTGGGATCATATGAACCTGCTGGGCGACACCTTGGAAAAAATCGCCTTTGAAAAAGCCGGCATCATCAAAAAGAACATACCCGTTGTGATCGGCGAAAAAATACCTGAGACTGAGCCGGTGTTTTTGGCAAAAGCAGCCAGCACCCATGCGCCCATTACCTGGTCAGGCACAAATTTTCACGTCACGCATCATCGAATGGAAAAGGA
>JBDKIP010000127.1:0-2794 GCA_039797015.1 Bacteroidota bacterium | reverse complement strand
GTGGAAGTCATCACCGTCCCTGCACCATTGAATTCCACCGATCCGCCTTCCATCACGATGCCGGGATGAAAGACCGGAAGATTGAACGCTTCGCCGATCAAGGTCGGAACCACATCATCCAGGCCATAAGGAGGATATTTATTCCCCCAGGCATTGTACCCCCAATCAACAATGGCTTTTTGCTGTGTCGAATACGGGTTGATCAAAAACGCGGGACCATGATCGCGGCACCACGCATCGTTGGTGGGATGAAAAAAGAAATCTACCAAGGAAAGATCAACCGACTCCTTCTCCAGCCAACCGATCGCAACCGCTTTCATGGTTTCATCGGCCACGTTGATGCAGACCCTTTCCCCCTTCGTCAGCTCCTTAATGAATTTTGCATATGAAGGAAAGATCGTATTGATCTTCCCGGGCCAAGAGGCCTCCTTGTGCGGCCAGCTCAGCCACGTCGCCCGGTGCGGCGCAAACTCCGCCGGAAAATAATATCCCAACTCTCTTGGCGTAACCCGAATCTTATTCATTTCCAAACTTCTGAAACTATTAAACTTTTAAACTTTTCAAACTCCCATCTCCCATCTTCCATCTCCCATCTCCCATCCTTCAACTTTCATCCAAATACCGTTGCGTGATCGGTGCATACGAATCGATCCGACGATCGCGCAGGAAAGGCCAATGTGTTCGGTAGCGATCTGTTTTCTCCAAATCGATGGTGATCACGTTGGTTTCTTCCTGCTCGTGTGAAGCTTGATAGAGGATCGATCCAAATGGGTTGGAGACGAATGAGCCTCCCCAGAATTTCATGGCGCCGTTCTGTTCGAGTCCCACTCGGTTCACACTCACGACGTGCACGCCATTGGCCACGGCGTGGCTGCGTTGGATGGTTTGCCAGGCATTGTATTGCTCTGTGTTGGTCGCTTCGTCCTGCGCAGTGGCCCATCCGATGGCGGTGGGATAAAAAAGGATCTCGGCACCCATGAGCGCGGTGATGCGCGCTGCTTCCGGATACCATTGGTCCCAGCAGATCAACACCCCGATGGTCGCATATTTCGTTTTCCAAACCTTGTAGCCCAGATCGCCCGGCGTGAAGTAGAATTTTTCATAATAGGCCGGATCGTCGGGGATGTGCATTTTTCGGTATTTGCCCAGATAAGACCCATCGGCATCGATCACGGCGGTGGTGTTGTGATAGAGTCCTTCTGCTCGCTTTTCAAACAGCGAGGCCACGATCACCACATTCAATTCTTTGGCGATGGGTTGCAGGGCTTCGGTGGAGGGACCCGGGATGGGTTCTGCCAGTTTGAAATTGTCGTAGTCCTCTACGTCGCAGAAATAGAGGGAGGTGAAAAGTTCTTGCAAACAAATGATCTGCGCGCCGTTGGCAGCGGCGGTGCGGATGCCTTCGATCGCTTTTTGCAAATTCTCCGACTTGGAGGCGGAGCAACTCATTTGTACGAGTCCGACAGAAACGTTTCGCATGGTTGACATTGAGGCTCAAAAATAACCATCCCCGTGGATGGCGGGCATAAAAAATCCCGACAATGCTTGTCGGGATTTTCAATTGATTCGATTGAATTATTCTGCTGCTGGTGCATCCGTGGCGGGCGCCTCGGTTGCAGGGGCTTCCGCCGCAGGGGCTTCCGCTTTTTTCTTTGCAGCGCTGGAACGGCGGGTTTTCTTCGCAGGCGCTTTGGCTTCTGCAGCACCCTTCCCGTAGATCTCGTTGAAATCCACCAATTCGATCATCGCGGTTTCGGCGTTGTCACCGGGACGAGCGCCCAACTTGATGATGCGGGTGTATCCACCGGGACGACCACCGATCTTCTCTGAAACGGCGCCAAACAATTCCTTGATGGCTTCTTTATCGCCCAGGTAGCTGAACACCACCCGACGCTGGTGCGTAGTGTTGGTCTTCGCTTTTGTGATCAGGGGTTCGATGTAAACGCGCAGGGCTTTCGCCTTGGCGGTAGTGGTTACGATCCGCTTGTATTGGATCAACTGGCAAGCCAGGTTACTCAGCAACGCCTCGCGGTGTGCTTTGGTACGGCTTAGATTTTTGACTTTGTCTCCGTGACGCATGTTGTTTTTTTGACGGGTTTATAAAATTCGGTTGTACCGTGTCAGGAATTACAACCTACTTTCCTTGTTTAGATTTCGCTTACCTCGATGCCGAGTTTGGGAAGGTCCATTCCGAAATGCAAGCCGCGGTCGGTCAAAACCTGCTCGATCTCAGAAAGAGACTTCTGTCCGAAGTTGCGGAACTTCATCAGGTCCTCCTGCTCGTATTGTACCAATTCGCTGAGTGAATTGATCTTGGCGGCTTTCAGACAGTTGAAGGCGCGAACGGAAAGGTCCAGATCTTCCAGCGGGGTCTTCAACACCTTACGGAGTTGGAGTGTTTGCTCGTCGACCAGGTCTTCTTTCTTCTCTTCTTTGTTATCGAAGGTGATGTTCTCATCGGTGATGATCATCAGGTGTTGGATCAAGATGCGGGAAGCTTGCTTCACGGCCTCTTCGGGGTGGATGGTGCCATCAGTAGACACTTCCATCACGAGTTTTTCGAAGTCGGTGCGCTGCTCCACACGGGTATTCTCGATGGTGTACTTCACGTTCTTGATGGGGGTGAAGATCGAGTCGATCGGAATGTATCCGGCAGGGGCGTCGGCTACCTTGTTGTCTTCAGCAGGAACGTATCCACGTCCTTTGCCAATGGTCAGTTCGATCTCCAACTTGGAGGAAGGATCGAGCGTACAGATCAACAGTTCGGGATTCATGACCTGGAACGAAGCAGAAG
>JBDKIP010000126.1:0-9966 GCA_039797015.1 Bacteroidota bacterium | reverse complement strand
ATTTCCGGTAGACAAATCCGGTTGATTTTTATCCCTCTTTGCCCGTGCTCAGTCAGTCAAAGAACTGTAATTGCATTAATTTCGAAGGAGTTATAACACGTTTATGAAATATCTGCCTCTGGATCCGGACCTGTTCGTGCGCAATCGCGCGCGTTTTCAGTCCCGCATGAAAAAGAACGCCATCGCCATTTTTATCAGCAACGACGAGGTGCCGGTAAATGCGGATGCGCTCTATCCCTTCAAACAAAACAGCGACCTGTTTTGGCTCTCGGGCATTACCCAGGAAGATTCCATGGTAATCCTGTTTCCGGACAATCCCGATCCCAAATACCGCGAGGTATTGGTTTTGGTTCGTCCCAACGAGCTCAAAGAGAAATGGGATGGCAAACGGTTGCGCGCGGCAGAGGCCAAGGCCATCAGCGGCATTTCCACGGTGGTTTGGTTGGATTCGCTGGACGGCTTACTGCAACCATGGATCCATCTGGCGGAGTACATCTACCTCGACAGCAATGAGAACGACCGAAAGGCCAGCTTGCTGCGTACCCGGGAGTACCGTTTCATTGATGAAATGAAATCCCGTTATCCCTTGCACAAATATGAGCGGGCAGCGGCGATCCTGAAAGAACTCCGAGCGATCAAAACAGCTCCGGAAGTGGAAGTGGTTAAAAAAGCCATCGACATTACCGACAAAACTTTTCGCCGGCTGATGCAGTTCATTCGTCCCGGTGTAATGGAATACGAGATCGAGGGGGAGATCTGGCATTCGTTTTTGTCCCAGCGCGCCACTGGGCCGGCCTATGGCAGCATCATTGCCAGCGGCGATCGTGCCCGTACGTTGCATTATGTCAGCAACAACCAGGAATGTAAGGACGGTGAATTGCTGCTGATGGACTTTGGGGCTGAGTATGGTGGTTATTGTGCAGACCTGACGCGTACCATTCCGGTGAATGGAAAATTCACCCGTCGACAAAAAACAGTGTACAATGCTTGTTTGCATCTGCACGATTATGCCAAGTCTCTTCTAAAACCTGGGATCACCATCCTGGATTACACCGATAAGGTAGGAGAAGCCGCCACACAGCAATTTTTGAAGATAGGGCTACTTCGAAAATCTGATGTCAAAAACGAGGATCCCGAAAACCGGGCCTACCGGAAATATTTATATCATGGCATATCCCATCACTTGGGCATTGATGTGCATGACCTTGGCACGCGTACGGCACCTATTCAAGCAGGTATGTTGTTCACCGTAGAGCCCGGCATCTACATCGAGGAAGAGCAGATGGGCATCCGGATCGAGAACAATCTTTGGATCACCCGTTCGGGCAACCAGGACCTGATGAAGAACATCCCCATTACGGTAGAAGACATCGAAACTTGTATGAAAAAATCGTCCCGATGAAATTCATCCCCAATCTGTTTACGCTGCTCAATCTACTTTGTGGTTGTTTGGCCATTGCTTTTTTGCTGACAGATGGCATGGTGTTGGTACCCACTTCGGAGGGAAACATTTATGTTGACTTGCCCGCCTCCATTGGCATGGCTTCCTTGTTCATCGGCATAGCTGCCATCCTTGACTTCTTTGATGGATTTTTAGCTCGATTGCTCAAAGCCGATTCCGCCATGGGGGTACAGTTGGATTCACTTGCTGACGTAGTCACGTTTGGTGTGGCACCGGGCATGATCTTATTTTCTTTTTTGCGCTTGAGTTGGGCAACAGAAATGACAGCCTTGGATACTTCTGTTCTGTATTTGCTTCCGGCTTTTGTGGTTCCCCTGGCAGCTGCCTGGCGCCTGGCTCGATTCAACATTACACCTTCCGATACACCCTATTTTGAAGGGGTGCCGAGTCCGGCAGTCGGACTCACCATCGCCTCATTTCCATTGGCCTATTGGATGCAAGGTGGCTCCTGGATGGTGGAACTGTTGCAACAGTCCTGGTTCCTGTATGCAGTTGCATTGGTCCTGTCAGCGTTGATGGTGGTACGCGTACCCATGATGAGCATGAAAATGAAATCGTTTGGCTGGAAGGAGAATCTGCCCCGCTATCTTTTTTTGATCCTTACCGTGGGGCTGGCCGTTTGGCTTCAATGGTCTGCCGCCCTTCCGGTGTTCACCGCCTATGTTCTCTTATCTTTGCTCTTCCAAAAACAGATCCGATGAATTTTACTGCGCATGTACATGTAATGCCTCTGAAAGACCTGCTTGACCCACAGGGAAAAGCGGTGTTGGGCGGACTTGCCAATCTTGGCATCAACGGCGTACAAGATGCTCGGATCGGAAAACGCATCACGCTGCAGATTGAGGCAGCGGACAAACAACAAGCGCATTCCATTGCCGATACTTGTGCAAAGAAACTTCTTTGCAATGCGGTGATGGAGTATTACGAGATCCACATCGACTGAACCGCCCATGCTGTATCTGGTTCCCACGCCCATCGGAAACCTGCAGGACATCACCCTACGGGCATTGGAGATCCTTCGCTCCGTCGATCTCATCCTGGCGGAAGATACTCGCACCAGCTCCGTGTTGCTTAAGCATTATTCGATCGAGAAGCCCATTACTCCATACCATCAGCACAATGAACATCAGGTGCTCACGCATCTCGTCAACCAATTGATGAGTGGGAAAAAAATGGCACTGGTTACCGATGCCGGAACCCCCGGCATTTCCGATCCGGCTTTTTTGTTGGTCCGCGAAGCCATCAAAGTAGGCGTACGCGTGGAAACATTGCCCGGAGCCACGGCGTTTGTGCCCGCACTCGTAAACAGTGGCATCCCCTCGAATCGGTTTTGCTTCGAGGGATTCCTTCCGCAAAAAAAAGGACGACAAACCCTGCTCAAGCAACTGGCAGAAGAGTCCCGCACGATGATCTTCTATGAATCCCCTCACCGGCTGGTAAAAACCTTGACTGAATTTCAACAAGTGTTCGGCGCCGAGCGGATCTGCTCGGTTAGCCGCGAGCTTTCCAAGCTTCATGAGGAAACGGTGCGCGGCACCCTTATGGAGGTTGCTCATCATTTCAGTCAAAAAGGCGTTAAAGGCGAGATCGTGATCGTGGTTGCCGGTAAGGAATAGACTAAATTTATTTCTATGCGTATGAAATCATTTTTTGTTTTTTTATTGATCGCTCCGCTCGTGTTACAGGCGCAGCCCGATCGCTGGCAGCAGCGTGTGAAATACAAGATGGATATCGACATGGATGTGTCGACCAACCGTTTCACCGGCAAACAGCAGCTGGAATATTGGAACAACTCGCCCGACACGCTGTACAAGATTTTCTATCATCTCTACTTCAATGCCTTTCAGCCGGGCAGTCAAATGGATGTTCGCAGTCGCCGACAAGGTACCATCACCTCTGGCCGAGGAGCCGATTGGGACATGCGTGTGCGTGACCGCATCGCCAACCTGAAGCCCGAAGAGATCGGCTATCAAAAAATTCGCTCGCTGAAAATGAACGGCCGGCCGCAGGCATACAAAGAGCTGGAGACAATTCTGGAGGTAATACTCGATAAGCCCATCCTGCCGCGTACGAAGGTTAAGTTAGATATGGAGTTCGAAGCACAGGTGCCGTTGCAAATTCGCCGAAGCGGACGCGACAATCCCACTTCAAAAGTGAGGTATTCCATGAGCCAATGGTATCCCAAACTTTGCGAATATGATTATGAAGGCTGGCATCCGAACCCATACATCGGAAGGGAATTTTACGGGGTATGGGGGGATTTCGATGTCAACATCACGATCGATCGAAACTACATCCTGGGGGGCACCGGTTATTTGCAAAATCCGCTGGAGATCGGATATGGCTATGAGCCCCAAGGAGCGGTTGTAAAACGCCCCACCACTTCCAAGCTCACCTGGAAGTTCAAGGCACCTAAGGTGCACGACTTCATGTGGGCGGCCGACCCGGAATACATTCATAAGACCCGTCAAGTGAATGACAGCGTAACGCTGCATCTGCTGTATAAGGTGAGCAACACGCCCGCGGCGCAGTGGGATAAAATTTTGGACGATGCGGCAAGGGCCTTTCCCGTGATTGAGAAAACATTCGGCGTGTATCCATATCGACAGTACACCTTCATTCATGGAGGTGATGGGGGCATGGAATACCCCATGGCCACGTTGTTGGTTGGTCCGGGTGCCTGGCTACACGAATGGATGCACAATTGGTATCATGGACTGCTCGCTACCAATGAATCGCTGTATGCTTGGATGGATGAAGGGTTCACCTCCTATGCGGAAGACCGCATCTCCGCCTTCCTCGAGGGAAACAGCGGTTTTGCCTACGAGGGAAGCTACCGAGGATACTTCAGCTTGGTCAAGAGCGGTAGAGAGGAGCCACTCGCTACGCATGCGGATCATTTCAATACGAACTCCGCTTATACGGCCGCTGCTTATACCAAAGGAGCCGTATTTCTCGAGCAGCTCGGCTACATCATGGGGGCATCTGCGCGGGATCAATTGCTGCACGATTATTACAATAAATGGCGATTCAAACATCCCAATGCTTCCGATTTCGTTCGATTGGCCGAAAGGCGCAGCGGCATGAAACTGGATTGGTACAAGCAGTATTGGGTCTATTCTACCAAGACGATCGATTACTCGATCGACTCGTTGTATGAGGTGGAGGGAAAGACCATGATCCGTCTCCGTCGGGTAGGTCTGGTGCCCATGCCCATCGATTTGCGCATTGGATTTTCCGACAGCACCTCTGCGCTGCATTATGTTCCGTTGGATCTGATGTACGGCGAAAAATCTGCCGAAGACGCTACCCCCCGAACGGTGCATGCTCCCTGGAAATGGACGCATGAACTGTATACGGTGGTTTGTGACCGAAAGTTGGCCGACATCAAATTATTGGAGATCGACCCCTCTCAACGAATGGCAGACGTCAACCGGAACAACAACAAACTTTCGCTGGCCTGGTGATCAGCGGCCGTAGTAACGATTGACCGCCTCTACCCGGTTCGATACATGCAACTTCAAATAGATGTTGTAAACATGCTTGCGCACTGTTTCGGGAGAAAGATTGACGTTTGCGGCAATCTCTTTATAGATCAATCCCTTCGCCAGTTGTTCCAGGATCTCCTGTTCACGATCCGTCAATTCAGTTAGTGAGTGATTGTGATTGCCCGAACGGTCGGCATGGGTGGTTGACTGATGGTTGGCGATCACTTTGCGCGCGATGTGTCGGCTCATGGGAGCGCCGCCATTCCGCAATTCCCGGATCGCGGCCAGCGTATCAACGGGATCAGTCTTTTTGATCAGGTAACCCGTAGCACCCGCGCTTAACGCATCAAAAATGGTGTCCTCGTCCTCAAAGACGGAAAAGATCATGAATTCAGTAGCGGGCACCTGTGGTTTCAACTCTCGGATCAGATCGATGCCGGTCACTTGGGCATTTAAATGTACATCCATCAATACCACCTCCGGCTTCATGGTCAGAATATACTCCCGTGCTTCAGCAGGGGTGCTCGCCGCGCCCAAACAGATGCAGTCCTCCGAAAGATTGATGATGTCTTTCACGACGGCACGCATGTCCGCTTTGTCTTCCACGAGAACGACGCCGATCTTATTCATGCCGTAAAATTCCGTATTCAACGGGTTATCCAATATACCACTTTGCGGTAGACTACTTGGGTACGTAGAGCAGGTATTTGTCCTCGAAAGAAGGTTCGGGAAACAGGTCCTTCACCTGCATGATCCGGGGCCGGGTACCGCTTTGTTGGATTTCTACATTCAGGTCGCCGCCTTTGAGACAGATCAAACCGGGCGGATGATTTCCGGGCAGCGATTGGTTGGGTGCTTTGAGCAGGGGTTTGGACCAGGACCAAAGTTCTTTGAGCGGTGCGACGGCCCGGGACACGGCGAAATCAAATTTTCGGTCGCGGATCGATTCGGCCCGGGCGTGTTGCGTGGTGAGGTTTTTCAAACCGATCGCCGAAGCGATTTCCTGGACGACTGTAAGTTTTTTTGCGATGCTGTCCACCAAATGAAAGGTGACGTTCGGATAAAAAATGGCCAGGGGCAATCCCGGAAATCCACCACCGCAACCCATGTCGATCACCTGTGTGTTTGGAACCCACTCAAAGGCGGCCGCGATGCTGAGCGAATGCAGCACGTGACGTTCATACAAGGAGTCGATGTCTTTTCGGGAGATGACGTTGATCTTTTGGTTCCAGTCGCGGTACAAAGCATCCAGTGCCGCAAACTGCTTGGTTTGTTCGGGCGTGAAATCGGAAAAATATTTCTGTAGTATCTCCATCGCGCTAGTTCCAGCTTCGCGTGGGGCGACGCCAGAGGGCCGGGGCAAAGATGAGGTAATAGAAGAACATCCACATGTCGAGGAAAAGGAACCAGGGCCATAAATCCCCTTCGCCCAGTTTACGCATGGATCGGTACAGCACGATCGCCTGCCAGAGAAATCGAAGACCGAACACGCCCACCGCCCATCGCCAATCGAACAGGCAAATCGATGCAACGGCGAGCGGATAGTAAAGAAACTGGGTGATGAAATAGAGCCCCAGTAAAAACTTGTGTTGCGGCTTATAATATTTCGCCGTGGTGTAGTGACGGGCTTTTTGACGAAGCCAACCCGACCAGGTTGTTTTGGGAATGGAGCGGGTGATGGCATCCGGATCGATTACGACGCGGGTATTTTTCTTGGTCGCCACCCGGTTGATGAACAGGTCGTCGTCGCCGCTGGGAATGTGGTTGATCGATGAGAATCCTCGGTTGCGGAGGAACAATTCTTTTTTGTACGACAGATTTCGTCCCACCCCCATGTACGGAATGCCGGCAAGTGCATAAGACAGATATTGAATCGCCGTGTGGAAGGTCTCGAAGCGGATCAGTTTGTTGAGCAATCCTTTCTTGCGGTGATAAGCGCCATAGGCCAACACGATCTCGGTTTGATCGTCGTATGCATCCTGGATTTTATGCATCCATTCTTCACTGGCCGGCACGCAATCGGCATCGGTCAGCAATAGGATCTCATGCTTGGCTTCTCGAATGCCCACGGAGAGCGGATATTTTTTTCCGGAGATCAGCTTGGCTTCTTGTGTCAGCTCGACTACATGCAGCGACTTGAATGTTTTTTTTAACTCTTGTAAAATGTATTTAGAATCGTCTACCGAGTTGTCGTTCACCACCACCACCTCATGCGTGGTGGGATATTTCTGTACCAATACGCCGGGCAGGTTGCGGGCCAGATTTTCATCTTCATCCCGGGCACAGATCACAACCGAAACCGGATGCTCGATCCTGCCTGTTTTGGGTTTGGCTTTATAGAAGGCAACGCGGGCAAAGAACCACCCATAATAGAATAGTTGGATGCTGGTAACAGTTGCAAATACATAGAAAACGATCTCTCCCCAGTTCAGTAATGGCATAGCTGCAAATGTAATTATCCGCTCAGCGGTGAAAAACAATTCGATCAAAAAGCTTTCCACAACGAGGTGCTTCCACTCGTATCCACGAACTTTGCCGCCATGCCCGCGCTCACCTTTCAACGAACCCATACCGATCTACATTCGGCTGCCCGTGCCGGCCAGATCCAAACCGATCATGGGGCGATCGAGACCCCGATCTTCATGCCGGTGGGAACGGTGGGAAGCGTCAAGGCGGTTACCCAGCAGCAACTGAAAGAAGTGGTGGATGCTTCGATCATTCTGGGGAATACCTATCATCTGTATTTGCGTCCGGGATTGGAGGTGTTGGAAGCGGCGGGTGGCTTGCACCGGTTCAATGGATGGGATCGTCCCATCCTCACCGACAGTGGCGGCTACCAGGTTTTCTCCTTGTCTGGCACGCGCAAGATCGAGGAGGAGGGTGTCACCTTTCAATCACACATTGATGGCAGTCGTCATTTGTTCACACCCGAGCGGGTGATGGACATTCAGCGCTCCATTGGTGGCGACATCATCATGGCATTTGATGAGTGCCCGCCCGGACAATCCGATCACAACTATGCGAAGCGCTCCATGGAAATGACGCATCGCTGGCTCGATCGTTGCTGGAACCACTTTCACGCGTCGGACCCGAAGTATGGGTACACCCAAAATTTGTTTCCCATTGTGCAGGGAGCGACGTTCAAGGACCTTCGGAAGCAGTCCTGCGAATACATCGCTTCCAAAAACGCCGTGGGCAATGCCATCGGCGGACTCAGTGTGGGGGAGCCCGAGCCCGTGATGTATGACATCTGTGGATGGTGTTGTGAACATTTACCCGCCGACCGGCCTCGTTACCTCATGGGCGTAGGTACGCCCTGGAACATTTTGGAATGCATTTCGCTGGGAGTGGACATGTTCGATTGTGTGATGCCGACACGCAACGGGCGCAATGCCATGCTCTTTACTACACAAGGCGTGATCAACATCGACAATCAAAAATGGGAGAAAGATTTTTCGCCCATCGATCCCGGTCTGCCCAACGGCATCAGTCAACATTATACAAAAGCCTATTTGCGTCATCTCTTCAAAGCCAAAGAATATTTGGCGTACACCTTGGCCAGCGTCCACAATTTGGCTTTCTACCTGTGGTTGGTGCGGGAGGCCCGTTCGCACATCCTGGCCGGCGATTTTTCTTCGTGGAAAGCAGATATGGTGGTCAGGCTTCGCCAAAAATGTTGAATTCATTTTAACGGATCGAGCCTGGTTGATCAGCGGGCTCCGCGCATTTTGGGTTAGATTTGTCCCGTGCAACGGATCGACTGGTACATCCTAAAAAACTTTCTGGTCACTTTCTTTTTCTGCATGTTGCTGTTCACCTTGGTGGCAGTGGCAGTGGATAGCAGTGAACACGCCGATGATTTCGTGCGGGCCAACTTTTCGACCCGCCAGATCATCGAGAAATATTATCTGGGATTCATCCCCTACATCTGGAGCTTGCTGTTCCCCTTGTTCGTGTTCATCGCCGTGATCTTTTTTACCAGTCGCCTGGCGGCTCGCTCAGAGATCATCGCCATTCTGGCCAGCGGCACGCCTTACACCCGCTTTCTGCGTCCGTATTGGATCGGTGGAATTTTTTTGGCCTCCTTGCTCTGGGTGGGCAGCCGCTATTGGATCCCCAAGGCCAACATCATTCGCGCCGAATTTCAGTCGAAGTACATCGATCAAAACGACCCCACCCGCAATGTGTATACCACGAACTGTGCCAATTGTTTTTATCGGCGGATCGATACCAATACGTTTGTGGGCATTCGGGACTACGATACGACCAGTAAAACCGCCCGTGGTTTTTTTCTGGAGCGGATCAAGGGCACAAGGGTGTTGTACAATCTGCGGGGGGAGACCATGACCTGGGATACATCTCTTTCCAAATGGAAATTATACCGCGTGGTGGAGCGCTCGGTCGATTCGGTGGGGGAACGGATGAAGTACCTGGACACGCTGGTGTTGTCCATCGCCCTGAAGCCGGAGGAATTGCGGCGGGACGAATATTTGAAGGACAAGTTGACTACCCCCGAATTGAAGTCGCTCATTCGGCGCGAACGACTGCGCGGAACAGAAGGGTTGAGCTCCTTGGAGATGGAGTGGTTTCGCCGAACGGCCACGCCCGTAAGCGTCGTATTGCTGACCCTGATCGGTGTGGTGGTCGCGAGCAGAAAAACGCGGGGCGGAAGTGGGGTGCATCTGGCCATTGGGATCGTCATCGCTTCCTTGTATATCCTATCGGATCGGTTTTCAACGGTTTTTGCCGTCAAAGGTGATTTGCCGCCATTGTTGGCGGCCTGGCTGCCCAACCTCGTGTTTGGCGGGGTAGCCTTTTGGATGTACCGGCGCACGCCCAAATAATTCCTTTTCTCGACAGCGGATATTTTTTTGAGGGGGCGCGCTTCAGTAATTTTGCGTACCTGAATTCGGGTGCTTGTCAACCTTCAAATTTTCGTCCCATGGGAATCATGAAAGATCGCTTCAAAGTAAAATCCGATGCCGTTGCATTGGAGATCAAGGAACTGCTTAAGGA
>JBDKIP010000125.1:0-6642 GCA_039797015.1 Bacteroidota bacterium | reverse complement strand
TGGGCTCCCTGTACCCGATCTTGATCAACGCATTCGAGTGGTTGGCATTGGGCGTATTGATCGCCTGTGTGTTTTTCTGGGTGCGTCGAAACCTGATGTCGATCCGACGTCTACAGTCCCCCGACCTGAATGGATGGCCGCGCAACGATGCGAATTTGATTCTGATCACCGAAGTGGTGCTCATGAGCTTATTCCTTTTTATGAATGCAGCCGATACGCTTCTGCAGACCAGAAACGTATCTTCCTATGCCTCCGCTGAAACGGGTTTGTTCGCCGTATCACAGTATCTGCATCCATTATTAACAGATTTGAGCAACACCGCATTGATCGCGATCGAGCGCACGTGCTGGTGGTTGCACATCGCGGGCATCATCGCTTTCTTGAACTACCTACCCTATTCAAAACACTTGCATATCCTGTTGGCTTTCCCAAATGCCTATTACGCACCGCTGAAGACAGGCAAAGGGAAAATGGATAATATGCCATCGATACAACAGGAGGTCTTACTGGCCATGAATCCAACGGCAACCGTTGATCCAAGTGCCTCCACGTCAGTAGGACGATTTGGAGCAAAAGACGTTCAGGATCTGGGACAAAAAAATTTGCTCGACGCCTATAGCTGTACCGAGTGCGGAAGATGTTCAGCTGCTTGCCCGGCTCAGCACACCGGAAAACTATTGTCCCCCCGCCGGATCATGATGCGTACGCGTGACCGGATGGAGGATCTTCAGAAGCTGCCGGTAGACCAACGCGACAATGACGGTAAATCCCTTCTGCACGATTACATATCTGTAGAGGAATTAAGAGCGTGTACCACCTGTCAAGCCTGCGTGGAAGAATGTCCGGTAAGCATCAACCCCATGGACATCATCCTGCAATTGCGCCGATATTTGGTCATGGAAGAGAGCAATGCCCCGTCAGAATGGACGGGCATGTTCGGAAACGTGGAGAACAACTTTGCGCCTTGGAAATTTTCTCCAGAGGATCGCGATGCCTGGATGAAGGAACAGAAATGATCCATTCAATCGGCGAATCATGGGTTTGATTTTTTGAACATGCGCCATGCCTGCCACAACGCAGTCAGCAAATAAAAAGATCCGATTATCCAATGGATCAAGGATGGCTGCCCCTGAAGGGAATCGCCAGCCAATTGTCCGCCGTAAATAAAAACCCCGTTACCCAGAAACGTGCCCAATCCAATTCCCAGTAAATAATTCCAATATGTACCGCCGTTGGGTTTCAGGATTTTTCGCTCCATCAGGATGGTTGACCACCCCAACCAAAACGGAATCTGTGCCGTGCTGATCGAACAAAGGAACATACCGAAGAGCAAAGGAGGCAACACCTGACTGATCGCTAAAGGGGCTGTTGCTTCAGGACTGATCGCCGATTGAAAACTCTCCACAGTCAATAAAATCAAGATCAACAGGGTGGCTATATTCAAATAGCGCATGACGGCTTGTTTTTTACTCAGCCAATCAACCGCAAACAGGGTAAGACGCACATAGATCAGCTCAACGGTAAGGGATCCTACAGAAAATTGAATCGCCTCGGATATGCCCCGATCGATTGAGAGCTGCATGACCATTACATTGGTCGTTCCCAGCGGCAAGGATCCAAGAAAACTGACCACCAGTCCGGCAAATAAAACCTTCAGAAAAGCAGGCATGATGTAAAATTACAAAGCGGATCGCCGAGCCAGCGACAGCCGCTCAAAATGTTTTGCGGAAGAACGAAGGAAACGAAGCCCTTTCCAGAAACCCCAATAAGTATGTCCGCTTTGGTGGTTGTGCCGGCTGATCTCAAACAATGCCCTCCAGTGTTGCAAAATGATTCGATACGCTTGCCACAAGCTCATTCCGCAATCGTATATGTGGTTGGGCTCTGCCCCGCAGCCGTTGAACTCCAGGATGGAGAAATCACCTCCCGAACAGAAATCATCGACCGATCTGATCTTTAAATCGTATCGCCCGTAGTAGAACCTGGTTTTATGGCTTAAATCATCGAAACGGGCGGCCAGCTCCGGGGTAATTCGATGCTGGAGGTTATAAAAAAAAGCACCTCTGTTGTGGTTGGCAGCGTATGACAGCAGATAGACCTCCCCGTCGTCCAACGTCCGCTCAAAATGCTGCTCATGTTTTACCGATAATTCAGCTAACCGACCCGAGGCCTTGGGATGTTTCCGGATCAGCTCCACAAGCGTAGATTGCCCATCTCCAACGACCTGCAAAAGTGTTTTTTCGATAAAACCACTGATGGTACCCGTACTTTTTGCCGGATGACGGTGGTAAAAAATACTCACTTCCACCGGCCAACCCACCCACGCTTGTATCACATACTCCACCGGTGCCTCCCGGTGATATGCTTCCAGCTCTTCCCAGGAATCGATCCGTTCAAACCAAAGTCCTTTCATGCCCACATCCGGCTTCACAACGATCGGCAATGCAAATGCAGAACGCACACGATCCAGCAAATCGTTGAACTGCTCGGTGGGATGCGCGTATTGAGTTTGGGGATATAAGTCGGTGGGAAGTTGATCGTACATTTCTCGCTTGCCCTCCCCTTCCATTCCACCAAAAGTGATCGTTGGGTTGGATGAGCTGAAGAACCAAACCGACCGGCTGCGCAAGCAGTACCATAACCAGATGGGCGTGATCGGGAAATAGACCAATTTGAAAGGCCATCTCTCCCAATTCATCCAAGCGGGGACTGGTAAGCGCATGCGCAAAAATAATGGGTTGGTGGTGAGCCCGTGGAATTGCTCTAATTTTGTTACCACAATTGTCTGCACACCATGTCGCTCCCTCCCATCAAAACAATGGCCGATTGGGCCGCTGAAGGTAAAGAACCGGAAATTTTATTTTGGGTGGGTTGCTCCGGAAGCTTCGATCAACGCGCGCAGCGCATCACGCAGGCTTTTGCACGCATCCTTCAAAAGTTGGACATCCCATTTGCCGTGCTGGGAAAAGAGGAAATGTGCACAGGCGATCCGGTCAGACGCGCGGGAAACGAGTTCCTTTTCCAAATGATGGCGTATCAAAACATTCAGATCTTGAACGGATACAACGTTCGAAGGATCGTGACAGCCTGTCCCCACTGTTTCAATACACTCAAAAATGAATACCCGGAGCTCGGTGGCAACTATGAAGTAATGCACCACACCAGCTTTCTGCAGGAACTGATCGATGCCGGAAAAATTAAGCTGCAAGGGGGCGGAGTGTTTAAAGGAAAAAAGATCACTTACCACGACAGCTGTTACTTGGGTCGCGCCAACAACATCTATGAAGCCCCACGGAAAGTATTGGAAGCAATGGACATAGAATTGGTGGAAATGAAACGTTGCCGCTCCAAAGGCAGTTGCTGCGGCGCCGGAGGAGCACAAATGTTCAAGGAAGAAGAAGCTGGCAAAACCCGCATCAACATCGATCGCACCAATGAAGCCTTGGACACGAACGCCTCCATCATCGCAGCTGCCTGCCCCTTTTGCAACACCATGATGAGTGATGGGGTAAAATTGGCAGAACGGGAATCCGATGTGCAAGTACTGGACATTGCCGAGATCGTAGAAGCCTCTCTGAATCCAACCGCATGAATCTTGAATTTCAACACCTGATCGACCCAACGCTGTCAGAAGATTCTCGGGTATGGGTCTATCAGTCCAACCGGCTTTTCACTCTGGAAGAGGCCTTGCAGCTCGAAGAAGCATTGGAGTCGTTTGTAGCCAATTGGACAAGCCACGGGGCCAATGTGCGTGCTGCCGGTCATCTTTTCTTCGGACAATTCCTATTGCTGATTGCGGACGAGCGCGAGGCGATGGTCAGTGGCTGCAGCACCGATAAATCAGTTCACTTCATACAATCAATCGAACAGCAGTATGCCGTGCAACTTTTGGATCGAACCACCCTTGCATTTTTGATCAAGGACAAAATACAATTGTTGCCCTTACAGCAACTCCCTTACGCCATTGAACACGGTTTTGTTGGACCTGCTACTCTTTATTTCAACAACCTGGTTGGAAATTTGCGGGAATTAAAAAACGAATGGCTCGTCCCAGCCGGACGATCCTGGCTGGCCAAACGATATGCTTCCCTTTCGATCAATGAAGTTATTTGAGAGGCAGAATCGGCTTGGGTTGGGGTTTCGGCTGAATCAACCAAGCGATGGAGGTTCGATAATTCCTTGTACGGGTACGACTGAAACTCTCCAATGAAAAATTTGGCGCATAGGTGTAGGTAAATCGTCGCTGATCGAATATTGGATCGATCGCATTCAATGCAAGGGTCATGCGTTTGGAAAACAGCTTCCATTGTGCACCAAAATTCAAACTCACATTCCATCGGGCAAAGCCCTGCGGAGTGGCGAATCGGTTCAGATTGAATTGTCCGGAAAAGGAAAGCCGATCATGCGGGGTATAACTCGAACCCAGTGTAGAGGTGAATGATCCTCCATTTTGAAATTTCCTAACCGTACGGTCAAACAGTCCGTATAGGTTATAGATATAGCTCGTGCTTGCATTTACTTTCAACTTTTTGAAGAACGTCCAACCCAACCACATGCTGGCTTCCCACTCTTTTCGGTCGCTGATGTTTTCCCAAGTCAATTCCGTGCGCCCTCCCTCTTTTAGGGTTCGCACCTGACTAAACACGTCCTGTACGATGTTGTGACCAAGCCCAACATTCAAAAAACGACCGGCATGATTCCATCCGCCCACCAAGTCGAAATTGTGTGCAACGGAGGCCAACAAGGTTGGGTTCCCAAAGCGGGTATTGTAGGGATCAGAGAAATCGATTGTGGGATTCAACTCCGCAAGTCCGGGGCGACGAATCGTTTGCTTGTACGAAAGGTTCAGGTTGTAACGCTCTTTCCAGGACCGGTTCAATGTGGCAAATGGCAGCCAATTGCCGTACTGATTTTGACGAACCGTTCCTTCTTTGATCAGATCAAAACGGATCAAGGTATGTTCATACATCAATCCTGCCAATAGACTAAAGCGCTCCGTAAACAGCTGCTTGATCGATGCTCTGTATTGCTGAATGTTCTGGCGAAAGTCAAAATCCTGCGCCAGTGCCGGCAGATCCGCCAGCTGTAACTCCGGAAATTTGAGGTATTGCGCAAACACATCGACCCAGTTCAGCGATTGAGTATAAAAGACACCGGCAGATAAATAGGTTTTTTTAGGAACGAGCATCTTGTCATAGTTAAGACGCAGGCTCCATCCGAATACTCGGGTATCATTGTCTTGGTATTGAATCGAATCTTTCCCCGTTGGTGTACCATCGTTGAGCAGAAAGTTCTGCTCGAAACGTCGATAATTCCAGTTGTCTGAAGCGGACGCTTGCGCGATCAAACGAAGCGTTTCCCCTGCACGTGGACGAAACGTATATGTGGCCGTTTGAGTAGCGGTCTGATTGCCGCCAACAGCACCTACGGAACGACGGCTGTATCGCCATTGGTTGCCAAATCGGTCGATGTTGCTGAAATAAGTATTGTTGTGGTTGTTGAATCGGTTGTCGTTGTACTGCAACACCCAATTGATCGAGTGTTTTCGTTTCCATTCGTAATCAACTGAAAAACGGGCAGAGGGGCGTTTTGACTTGTTTATGTAATCGGAGCGGGTGTTGAATTGATTGCTTGAATCGGCATAAATGTTTTGACGGTTGGAATATCCGTCACCCGCAAATCGATTTTGATTGAATCCGGCATTGACCTGTATCGCAAGTTTGTCCTTTCGGTACGTGAACTGCGCGCTCGAAGACCATTCCCCTCGGGTGCCACCCGATATAGCTACCCTGCCCGTTTTTCCAACACGTCCTTTACGGGTAACGATGTTGATCACCGCCGACTCCTGTGCAAATTGAGGCGGTGGATTGGTCATCACCTCGATCTTTTCTATAGAGCTGCCCGGCATCGATTCCAGCAAGTCCTGCAGCTGCTGCATATTTAATTCAACCGGTTTATCATCGATCAGAATCTTTGGCTCCTTGCCTCTGACGGTCAACTTTCCGTCAGGGTCCTTATTCACCATCGGCACCTGTGTCATCAACTCGGATACATTGGACCCGCTTGCCAACGGTGAATCCCCCGCCAAGAACGTTACATTGCCATCCTTTGATTGAATCAACGAGCGATCGGCAACGATCAGGACCGGATCCAATTCCGTAGAGGGACCCAATCGCATTACAATTTCATCGAATGTGTACGAACGTCGCTGTACCCCGATCTCAATGCTGTCTATGCGAATGGCACGGTATCCGGCGGCGGTGATCAGCAATCGATATCGACCGTCCTGAATTCCCTCCAGCTGAAAACGTCCGGCCTCATCAGACTGAACAGTTCTGACTTTCCCTGAATCCGCTATGAAAATGAGCTGCACATTTCCCCTTACGATCGACTTCTCTGATGAGTCACGCAGCCATCCCGATATGCGACCCTCCGGCATCTGCGCTTCAATGGCGGAGGTCATAAAACAGAGGAATATGAACAGGAAAAAACGCACGGGCAAATGAATGAGATTATATCAGTTTAGACGTTCAAAGTAACAAATCCGTCGTTTGTTCTGGATTAATGGGGCTAAAGTATTGTTAATCAGCCACTATCATGAGACTGACAGGTTGTCACAAAAATGGAATAAAGCGTATATTT
>JBDKIP010000124.1:0-3760 GCA_039797015.1 Bacteroidota bacterium | reverse complement strand
ATCTTCCTGATCCTGGTGTTGCAATTCAACAGTCTGAGCAAACCCTTCATCGTAATCACGGAAATCTTCTTTTCCATCATTGGCGTGTTGCTGGGATATGCGCTCACGGGCATGACGGTGGCTACCATCATGACGGGTGTGGGTATCGTTGGATTGGCCGGTATTGTGATCAAAAACGGCATCTTGCTGATTGAATTCACCGATGAGTTGCGCGGACGCGGGTATCGAACTCGGGAGGCGGCCATACAGGCGGGCAAGATCCGGATCATTCCGGTGTTGCTGACGGCGGTGGCCACCATTCTTGGGTTGTTGCCTTTGGCGGTTGGGTTTAATATTGATTTCGTCGGATTGTTGCAGGAATTCCGTCCCCATATTTTCTTCGGAGGCGACAGTGTGGTGTTCTGGGGGCCGCTCAGCTGGACCATCATCTTCGGTCTTGTTTTCTCTTTCTTCCTGACCCTGGTGATGGTGCCTTGTATGTACCTGATCGCGGAGCGCCTGCGCCGACCGATGTCTAGGTTCTTTGGCACCCGCTACGTGGCCTTGTTGGCCTTTACCGGACCGTTTTTCTTTTTGCTGGTGGGACTCATGTACCTCGTACAGAAAGCCCGCGGCAAAAAAGTATGGATGGGGCAGCTTCGTTAATTTTGCGCCATGTCGAGGAAGCAAGAACAATTGGCCGATGTAGTGATCAAGTTCGCCGGGGACAGCGGTGACGGGATGCAATTGACCGGTACCCAGTTCACGAACAACACGGCCATGCTGGGGATCGATCTGGCTACGTTCCCTGATTTTCCTGCCGAGATCCGTGCGCCGCAGGGAACGGTTCCCGGTGTGAGCGGATTCCAGCTTCGGTTTTCCTCTGACCGTGTGTTTACGCCCGGGGACGCCTGTGATGTATTGGTGGCCATGAATGCAGCGGCGCTCAAAGTGAATTTGAAATCACTCAAGAAAGGCGGCAAGATCATCGTCAACATCGATGGATTTGATGCCAAGAATCTGCGCCTGGCCAATTACCCCGACGGAGAAAATCCGTTGGAGAATGATAGCCTCACGAACTACGAGGTGATCCGCATGGATGTGACCAAGATGACGCGGGAGGCGATAAAGGACATTGCGCTCGGCCAAAAAGAGAAGGACCGTGCGAAGAACATGTTCGTGTTGGGTTTTCTGTATTGGATGTACAACCGCGACATGGCCAATACGGAGCAGTTCCTACGTGATAAATTTTCAAAAAAACCGGAAATCCTCGAGAGCAATCTTCGGGTATTGAAGGCCGGGTATGCATACGGAGAAACGACAGATACGTTTACGACCACTTATACGGTTGCAAGCGCCAAGATGGTTTCGGGGACCTACCGTTCCATCATGGGGAACCAGGCCTTGGCATATGGATTGATCGCCGCCGCGCAACGATCCGGATTGCCGCTGTTTCTTGGATCGTACCCCATCACGCCGGCTTCGGATATTTTGCATGAATTAAGTCGCCATAAAAATTTTGGAGTCCGTACGTTTCAGGCGGAAGATGAGATCGCGGCGATCACGGCGGCGATCGGTGCGTCGTATGGCGGTTCGTTGGGGGTGACTACTTCGAGTGGTCCGGGCATTGCGTTGAAAGGAGAAGCCATGGGATTGGCCGTGATGTTGGAGATCCCATTGTTGGTGATCAACATTCAGCGCGGAGGTCCTTCAACGGGGTTGCCTACCAAAACGGAACAAAGTGATTTGATGCAGGCTTATTATGGGCGCAATGGGGAATGTCCCATGCCCATCGTTTCCGCTTCTACGCCGGCGGATTGTTTTGAGGCAGTGTTTGAAGCGGTACGCATCGCGGTGCAGCACATGACACCCGTGATGTTTTTGAGTGATGGCTATATTGCCAATGGAGCAGAACCTTGGCGTTTTCCGCAGACAAAGGATCTGCCGGCGATCGACGTGAAATTCATGACTCAATTGCCGGAGGGCGATGAGAAATTCAAACCGTATCAACGCGATGAAAAAGGGGTGCGTCCCTGGGCCATCCCGGGCACAGCCGGATTTGAGCATCGAATCGGTGGGTTGGAGAAGCAACACATCACGGGGAATGTGAATTATGAACCCGAGAATCACCAGTTGATGGTGCAGTTGCGTCAATCAAAAGTAGATCGCATCGCAGAATATATTTCCGAGCAACGATTGGATAGTGGTCCGGCCAGTGGTAAGATATTGGTGGTCGGATGGGGCTCTACCTATGGAGCCATCAAGTCGGCTGTGGCGGAATTACAGGCCAAGGGCGCATCGGTCAGTCACGCGCATCTTCGTCACATCCGTCCCTTCCCACGCAATTTAGGCACCTTGCTTCGTCAGTTCGATCAGGTATTGGTGCCGGAGATCAACAATGGTCAGCTCGTGCGCATTTTGCGCGATGAATTTTTGATCGATGCGAAAGGATACAATAAGATCATGGGCATTCCCATCACCAAAACGGAATTGGTGATGAAGTTGGAGGAGATGTTGGCGTCTTGAGCCTTCATCTTTTTTGTCTGCCCAACATCACGCCGATTTTCAATTGCACGGTAAAATAGGCGTCTTTGTCTCTGGGGTTTCCTCGTGGGTTCAGGATGGAGGAGGCGTCAGGGGGATTCAATTCATCTCCTCTGAAATAGACCTGAGCCGCAATGGTTGCCAAGGCAGGAGGTAGATTTTGGAAAAACAATGCATCGTTGATGTAGTTTTCCTGACTCGCATCATCCAAATAATCGGTATTCAAAATTCGATGATCGATTTCCAAACGGGCTACGATGAAATCGGTCAATTCGAGTCGGATGCCGGTTCCTACGTGGTAGTTGTGTTGTTGTAGTTTGTAAGGTTTTCGGTCGCGGTATTGGGGGAATCCCTGCCCTTCGGTACGCAATGGTTGAAGAGAATACCATTGGCCATTTAGTTCTGCTTTTGGGTCGAAAGAGAAAAAGCCAACACCCGCATGTATGTAAGGGGAGATCAGGGGTGGGCCCACTTCATCAGAGATCGGACGCATGATGACCAGGGGATGGAATTCCAATCCAACATGAATGTCGTTGATCTTGCTACGAAAGCTCAGGTTTCGTTCGTAGCGGCCGAAGGTGGAAGCGCGTACATCCTTCAATACGCTGTCTGCTCCCTCTACGGAACCGAAGCATCCTTCCAATCGTACGCCCAACACACTGCGGTACATGCCGGTGAAATAGAATCCGCCACTGAGATTTGTCTTTTCGAGGTTTAGGTCTTTGAGAAAGGGTTTTCCGATTCCTTTGTTGCCGCCGAGGTCAGTGAGGGCATTCATGATGCCCATGGTGCCGCCCACTTCCACGATCCAGTCGTTGTCGTAATAGCGGCCGTTGTGGAAATAATATTGTGCGATTGCTGCCTGCGGCGCTAACAACGAAATGAGTCCCAATATCCATATGTATATGAACCGTAACACGGACGTACAAGGTACTTTGACTTCTTCCCGTTTCGTGTTAATTCTCGGCGATTTTATCCACCTATGCTTTGTTGTTTTTCCGGTAGTAGGTGCAGATCTCTTGTAGTCCGCAGGATTCGCATTTGGGTTGTCGGGCCAGGCAGGTATAGCGTCCGTGGAGAATGAGCCAATGATGTGCTTGGTGAACGAGTTCTTCAGGCAGGTGTTCGATCAGTTTTTTTTCGACGGCCAGTGGGGTGGTGGCGGTTCGGGGCACGAGTCCCAAGCGATGGCTGACGCGGAACACGTGTGTATCCACGGCCATATTGGGTTGTTTGT
>JBDKIP010000123.1:0-8553 GCA_039797015.1 Bacteroidota bacterium | reverse complement strand
TCGCGCTCAATTCAATATACCGGTAATCGGTATCACCGGCAGTAACGGAAAGACGATCGTAAAGGAATGGTTGTATCAATTGTTGGGTCGGGATTACTCCATTGTCCGTTCCCCCCGCAGTTACAATTCCCAGATCGGGGTGCCGCTGAGTGTGTGGAAGATGAATGCTGCTCACAATCTTGCCATTTTCGAAGCGGGCATTTCCAAGCCGGGGGAGATGGAGCGGTTGGCAACGATCATTCGTCCCACGATCGGTGTTCTCACCACAATGGGTCCGGCGCACGACGAAGGATTTTCAAGTAGGGAAGAAAAGCTCCGAGAGAAATTAAAATTATTTGTAGGAGCGGTTGAGCCGGAACGGGTACAGTTAGAGACCTGGGTTTTTTTTGATGGACAAACTCAATTGACCGATGTTGCCGGAGAGACGATCATCATTCCCTTTACGGACAAATCCTCCATTGAAAACGCACTTACCTGCTGGGCGGTCATGCGTCATTTGGGATATCGCATTGAAACCATTGCGCCCCGCATGTTGGCCTTGCAACCGGTTGACATGCGATTAGAGATCAAAAAAGGGATACAGCAATGTTTGATCCTGAATGATACGTATAGCCTTGACCTGGATTCACTTTCAATCGCACTGGATCAATTAAAGCGACTATCAGATGAGTTGAGTCGAACCGTTATCCTGACTGATCTGCCAGAAGGTGGGCAGCGAGCCTACGACGCCTTGATCGATCTTTTGATTCAGCATGGGGTCAAGCGATTGATCGCTATCGGACCAAACTTCACTGCCTATCTACAAGATCGTTTGGTTGCGCTCGCCGACGTACTCTCCCTGGATGTTTATCCGGATCGGGGGAGTTTTGAAAAACGGTTTTCACCTCCTCAATTCCACAAAGAGGCGATCTTGATCAAGGGCGCACGCCGTTTTGAACTCGAAAAATTACTTCCCTTGTTGGAAGCGCAGTTGCATCAAACCCGTATGGAGATCGACTTGGGCGCGGTTCGGCACAACATTCGCGCGTATCAGTCTGCGTTGAAACCGGGCGTCAAGATCATGGCCATGGTCAAGTCCTTTGCTTACGGAAGTGGGGGTGTGGAAGTCGCGCGGGTGATGCAGGAAGAGGGGATCGCCTATTTAGGGGTTGCTTATGCCGATGAGGGAGTAGCCCTGCGCGCCGGCGGCATCCGTTTGCCCATCATGGTGATGAATACGGAGTCGGATGCGTTTGAGTCGATCTTGGAGCATCGGCTCGAGCCGGTGTTGTATTCCATGGAGATCGTTGAGGGGTTTCAGAAATATTTGAATCGCCAAGGGGAACTACATTATCCGGTGCATGTGGAATTTGAAACGGGGATGAATCGGTTGGGCATACCGGAATCGGATCTGGATGCATTGATGGATCTTTTAGTCAACCAGACCGAAATGCAGGTACGTACGTTGTTTACGCATTTAGCCACAGCCGACGATCCAGCTGCTGATCGATTTACAATGGCACAGGTACAGCAATTTGACAAAGGGGATGAAGCCATGTGGTCACTGCATGGGAATTTCTACAAGCGACACATTGCCAATTCTGCTGCTGCGATCCGCAAACCCGAATGGCAAATGGATATGGTTCGGATTGGGATCGGCTTATATGGCATCGATCCGACGGTCTCGGACAAGATCGATCTGAAACCGGTAGCCAGGTTGTTGGCAACAGTTGCACAGGTCAAGGAATTGAAGGTTGGAGATGCGGTGAGTTACAATCGTCGTTTCGTGGCTGATCGGCCGATGCGCATCGCGACCATTCGGTTGGGCTATGCCGATGGATTTTCGCGTCGCCTTGGGAATGGTGTGGGGTATGTGCTATTGAACGGACAGCGCGCAAGCGTGGTGGGGGCCGTATGCATGGACATGTTCATGGTAGATGTAACGGCCATGCCAGCGGTTCGCGAAGGAGATTCTGCTGTTGTATTCGGTCCGGAGCTACCCATCACCGAGCTGGCGAAACTGGCCGGCACAATTCCGTATGAGATCATGACCGGTATTTCACAGCGAGTGAAACGGGTCTATGTTGAGGAGTAGGGAGAAGATGGGAGATGGAAGTTTGGGCTTGATGTTTCAAACTTTTCATTCTCCCATCTTCTCTTAAAAGATTTCCCTCGTATCATCATGCCCTTTCGATGTACTGACGGTGGGGCTTACGGATTGGATATCCGTGTTTTCAAGTAATTTTTTCTGGAAGAAGAACAGGACGAGCACGCCAACGGAGATGGAGGCGTCGGCAATGTTGAAGATGGGACTGAAAAATTCAAATTCTTGTCCACCTATCATCGGCATCCAGTCGGGCCATGTGGTATTTATGATGGGGAAGTAGAGCATGTCTACTACACTTCCATGCAAGAAGGACGAATAGCCCGTCGATCCGATCGATGCGGTGCCAACGTAGGAAATGTATTCGCCGATGGAGGAATCGAAATGAAGTCCCTTGTCGAAGATCATTCCATAAAACATGCTGTCGATCAGGTTTCCGAGTGCACCGGCATAGATGAGGCCGGCACAGATCATGAGTCCGCGCGAATAGTGCTGCTTCGTCATTTTATTCAAATACCAGGTTCCAATGATCACGGCGATCAATCTGAACAAAGTGAGGATCATCTTACCTGTCTCATTCCCAAATTTCCATCCCCAGGCCATACCCGGGTTTTCAATGAAGTGAATCCGAAACCAATCCATGCCACCCACGCGCACAACTTCTCCCACCGGATATTGCGTCTTGATCCAAAACTTACTGGCTTGATCAACCAGCAGGATCAACAGGATCAACAACACAAGGTGTAATGGTTTCAATTTTTTCATAACTAATTATCTCTATAACTAACTACCCTAACTACCCAAACTATCCAAACTGCCCAAACTGTCCGACCATCTGCTCCGGCCTCACCCATTGATCAAACTGTTCTCCCGTCACATATCCCAACTTGATCGCCATTTCTCGCAGCGTCGTTCCCTGTTTGTGGGCTTTCTGTGCGATCTCAGCGGCTTTGTAATACCCGATCTTGGTATTGAGGGCGGTGACGAGCATCAATGAATTCTCCACGTGCTTACGGATGTTGGCTTCAATGGGCTCTATGCCGCGGGCACATTTCAAGTCGAAGGAAACGCATCCTTCTCCGATGAGGCGGGCACTGTGCAGGAAGTTGTAGATCATTACGGGCTTGAACACGTTCAATTCAAAATGTCCGTTCGCGCCACCGATGTTGATGGCCACATCGTTGCCCAGCACTTGCGCAGCGATCATGGTGAGGGCTTCGCATTGCGTTGGATTCACTTTGCCGGGCATGATGGAAGAGCCGGGTTCATTGTCGGGGATGAAGATCTCACCGATGCCGCTGCGCGGACCGGACGACAACATCCGAATGTCATTGGCGATTTTCATCAAACTGACCGCAACCGTTTTTAAGGCGCCGTGTGCCTCCACGATGGCATCGTGTGCGGCCAGTGCTTCGAATTTATTGGGGGCCGTTACAAAGGGGAGTCCGGTGAGGGCCGCAATGTGTTTGGCTACATTCTTGGAGTAATTTGGGGGCGTATTGATGCCGGTTCCTACGGCGGTTCCGCCAAGTGCCAGCTCGCTTAAGTGTGATAGGGAGTTGTTGATGGCTTTGAGTCCGTGGTCGAGTTGGGAAACATATCCGCTGAATTCTTGTCCCAGTGTCAGAGGCGTCGCATCCATGAAGTGGGTACGGCCGATCTTGACCACTTTCATGAACTGCTTACTTTTTTTAGCCAGTGTGTCGCGCAGTTGTTTGATGCCGGGGATTGCGGTTTCGATCAGCATCTTGTATGCCGCGATGTGCATGGCGGTCGGGAAGGTGTCGTTCGACGATTGTGATTTATTTACGTCGTCGTTGGGGTGCAAAAACTTTTGGGTATCGGTCAGTGCACCTCCTTTGATCACGTGCCCACGGTAGGCGATCACCTCATTTACATTCATGTTGCTTTGTGTACCGGAGCCGGTTTGCCAAACCACCAGTGGAAATTGCTCATCCAGTTTTCCCTTCAGAATTTCCTCGCAGACCTTCCCGATCAACTGAGCTTTGTTCTTGGGCAATACGCCCGCCTCCATGTTGGTGAGGGCGGCTGCTTTTTTGAGATAGGCGAAGGCGCGGATGATCTCTTTGGGCATCCGGTTGATGTCCTGCGCTATGCGAAAATTATCAATGCTGCGTTGTGTTTGGGCACCGTAGTAGGCGTCAACGGGAACTTTTACTTCGCCCATGGTGTCTTTCTCGATCCGGTATTGCATACAGAGGAATTTTGTGGGGCAAAGGTAGTGAGGAGATGGAAGATTGAAGATCGAAGTTTGGGCAAACTCCCATCTCCGATCTCCTCAACTGAAACGCGGAACGCGTTTCTCAAGAAACGCCCCAACGCCTTCTTTCATTTCTTCGGTACCGAAGCATTCGCCAAAGAGGCGAACTTCTTCTGCATAACCGCCATCGTTGGGGGTGCCAGCAGCATTCACGGCTGCGATCACGCGACCGACAGCATTCGGGCCTTTTGACAGAATCGTGTTCATCAATTTCTTTGCTTCTTCCAAGAGGGATTCAAGGGGAAACACATGGTTGACCAATCCCATTCGATGCGCTTCTGCTGCAGGGATCATGTTGCCGCTCATCATGAGTTCCATCGCTCGGCCCTTTCCTACCAATTGCGTAAGCCGCTGGGTACCGCCGTAACCCGGGATGAGACCGAGATTCACTTCGGGCTGACCAAACTTTGCATTTTCAGAGGCGATGCGGAAGTGACAACTCATTGCCAATTCACAGCCACCGCCCAACGCAAATCCATTGACAGCTGCGAGGATGGGTTTGTTGGATCGCTCGAGGCGAAAAAAACAATCTTGTCCCCGTTTTGCCAATGCCATGGCTTCTTCTTTCGAAAGCGCAGTGAATTCACTGATGTCCGCTCCGGCCACAAATGCCTTTGCGCCTGAACCGGTGAGGATCACGCCGCGAATGGTTGGATCTGTATCGACCTGATCCATCAATGCATACAGGTCATCGAAGACGGTGCGGTTGAGGGCGTTTAATTTATCGGGACGATTCACCGTTACGGTCAGAACACCTTGTTCCAACTCAGTCAGTAAGGTTTGATGCATATGATTTTTTTAGAAAGGTCTTTTTTCGCGCGCCCATTCCTGTATGTAAGTGACAATGTCCTGCATGGGAGAACCCGGCGCAAATAATTTACCGACGCCGATATCATGAAGAACATTCATATCCGCTTCGGGAATGATCCCTCCTCCGGTCAACAACACGTCATCCAATCCTTTTTCTTTCATCAATCCGATGAGTTTGGGAAACACGGTCATGTGTGCACCGGAAAGTATACTGATGCCGATGGCGTCTACATCCTCTTGCAGCGCTGCATTCACGACCATTTCCGGTGTTTGGCGCAGGCCGGTATAAATCACTTCCATGCCCGCATCCCGCAGGGCGGTAGCGATCACTTTGGCACCGCGGTCATGACCATCGAGGCCCACCTTGGCCACCAGTACGCGTATGGGACGATCGGTTTTCATACTACTCGCAAAGTTAGTTGTTAGCTAATTGAGGAATCAAAACACCTATCCGATGCAACGTCTCTTCTTTGCCTAATATATCTGCAATGTCAAAAACACCCGGACCAAATTTTCCGCCCACCAACATGATGCGCAACGGCAACATCAATTCACCGGGCTTGATCGATTGCTCCGTGGCGAGTGTTTTGAATGATTCTTCCAGTGATGCGGCCGACCAAGATTCCATTGCTCCATAACGATCCATCAGCGCTTGAAAGAAGGCGGTTTTCTCCACATTCCATTTGGGCTGAATCGCTGCCACATCCACCGTCTTGGGATACTCCATGAAATAACTCATCTGCTCTTTAAAATCAGTGAGCAAATGACACCGATCTCGAACAAGCTCAACAATTCTCTCCAACCTCAAACTGTTTAAACTATTCAAACTATTCAAACTTTCAAACTGGCTCCGCAACGCAAGTATGATCTCTTGTACTGGTTTCCCGCGGAGCCATTCTTGATTGTACCACTTCGCTTTCTCATAATCAAACTTCGCCCCGGCACTGTGCACACGCTCCATCGAAAATGCCTGAACGAGTTCGTCAAGCGAAAAAATTTCTTTTTCCGTTCCGTCGTTCCATCCCAACATCGACAGCAGGTTGATGAATGCTTCTGGCAGAAAACCACGTTCGCGGAATCCCTCCACAGTTTCGCCGGTTTTTGGGTCGGTCCAATTCATGGCAAACACCGGGAATCCGTATTTCGCGCCATCACGTTTGCTCAACTTGCCATTCGGTCCCAGGATCAGTGGCAAGTGTGCCCACGCGGGCATGGCTTCCCGTCCGAATAATTTTTCCCATAAACGAATGTGCACGGGCGCAGAGGGTAGCCATTCTTCTCCCCGAAAAGCATGGGAGATCTGCATGAGGTGATCGTCCACTACAACAGCCAAATGGTAGGTGGGCATGCCGTCTGCCTTCAGCAACACTTTATCATCCACTGTGGCCATGTCGAAGGAGACTTCCCCGCGGATCATGTCGGTGAAACTGATCGACCCGGTGCCGGGCATTTGGATGCGGATCACATGCGGGGTGCCGGAAGTCAATAATGCTGTTACCTCCTCCGGAGAGAGCGTAAGCGAATTCCGCATCTTCAAACGGAGGGTGTGGTCGTATTGCGGGGATGGATTCTGCTCGGTTTTATAATTTTCCCGCATGGACTCCAACTCAGCAGGCGTGTCAAATGCATAGTAGGCATCTCCCTGTGCAATCAGCTTTTCTGCATATTCCCGGTAGATGGGTTTGCGTTCGCTTTGACGGTAGGGACCAAAAGCACCTCCGTGCTGCACACTTTCATCGGGTTCCAGACCGCACCAGCGCAAACAATCAAAGATGTATTCTTCCGCTCCGGGCACGTAGCGACTTTGGTCGGTGTCCTCGATCCGCAAAATGAAATCACCGCCGTGTTTTTTGGCGAACAGGTAGTTGTAGAGGACGGTTCGGACACCCCCCAAGTGAAGGCCACCGGTAGGGGAGGGTGCAAAGCGTACGCGGACTTTTTTCGACATGGCGCAAAGATAACCCCTGAGCCGAGGCGTTTATCTTTGTCTCAATGCGTGATTATTGGATCCATTCCCCCTGGTGGCTGCGAAAATTGTACCCGAATCGGGTATGGTCGATTGACACCAAGGAGAAAATCATCTATTTGACCTTCGATGATGGTCCGCATCCCCAAATCACCCCAGTTGTGCTGAATCTCTTGCATCAATACAATGCGCGCGCCACTTTTTTTTGCATCGGGGAGAATGTAGAACGATATCCGGAGACATATCAACGGATTAAGGAAGCCGGACATCTAGTTGGCAACCATACCCATAAGCATCTGAATGGGTGGAAGACATCCACTATAGCATATCTGCAAGATGTCATCGAAGCCGATCGTTCGATACAGTCGGACTGGTTTCGTCCGCCTTATGGCAGATTGTCCATATCTCAGGCAAGAGGCATAAGGGACCAGTTCCCCCAAATGAAAATCGCGATGTGGGATGTGCTGAGCGGGGATTTTGACGTGTCAAAAACGGGGGAATGGTGTGCTCAAAACGTGAAGTGTCATGCACGTGGCGGATCGCTGGTAGTCCTGCACGATTCAGAAAAAGCATGGGAACGGTTGAAGATTTGTTTACCGTTGGTGCTGGAACATTTCCACAGACAGGGGTACCGGTTTGAGCATTTGCCCGGGGCCTAAAAAAAGTTGGGCCTGGGTGGAAACCCTGGCCCGTTTTTAATCCGTACCCTATGAAAACTCCGACAAATATAGGGGAATGCTACTAGGAATTGCCTAATTAGTCCCCCCAACCGTGGATAATGTCGGGTTTAGGGCAATGTGATCTGCCGGGTAACCCCGTTTACGGTAATCGTCGCCAGATTGTCGCAAGTGCCGGTGCCAAAGTCCAGTATAGCGATCCATCCATTCGGATTGGCTGCACTGACGCGTACGGTGCGCACGCGGCCACGCACCAACCAACGGCAGGTAAATTTCTTCATAAGAGGTTCAATTACATTGGATTCGAATAGGGAGAGGCGTCCGTTGCGGGATACGCGTCCGCGTGAACTTCCTTCGATCCGGAAAACATCGTCCACAGGTAAATTCGTGATCATACCTTCCACCTGGGTAATCACTTTGTTGCTGTTCCACTCGATGAAGTTGCCGCTGGGGCGGGTGAGCTTGCCATTGGTGACGGCAACGGTGTATTGGTAGGCGGGCGGGTTGCCGATCTGCCCGCTGCCGGTATTGGTGACCTTGTGTGTACCTTCTACTTTGGTACTGTCGACATAATAGCCGTCAAACGTGGTGGTGGCGATGGCGCCGGGCACGATCAGGCGGTTGGTGTATGTGCTGACGATTTTACCGCGGCGGGTGCGACCATCCCGGCCGATACAGCCCGTGGTGCCAAAATCCATGGTGATCCGAACCGGAAAGGGTGTACCGGTACCCAGGC
>JBDKIP010000122.1:0-4377 GCA_039797015.1 Bacteroidota bacterium | reverse complement strand
CGTCCCAGTTCTGTGAACCGATACGCTCGGTAATCGGCATATCCGGCATTGGCGGCCAACTGCTGTCTTTTTTCCAGCAATTGTTCGAATAGAGTTTCCAACTGATCTCGATCTTCCTGTCGACGACGGAAGATTTTATGATAAACGGATTCGCGCAAGCCACGATCCGGATCTTCCAAAAACTTCGCCGCTTGTTGAAGGGTAAACTCCTGTCCATTCACCTCTACGCTCATTTTCCCAACAATGGTACCATACTCTTGTTGAGCCACATTCAGCTCCGATTGGATCGGGATGTTCGATTCCCGGAACAGATCGATGTTCTTTCGGACGTTGCGTAAATAAGTGAAATAGTGGGCGGAATCAAGTTGTTCGGTATACGGACAGTCGATGAGTTTCTTATTCAGTCGGTCGGCCACCGGTTGAATTTTCGGTTGTATCTCCGTCATGAAAAACTCGAAAGCCTTCACACGTGCCGGATCTTCCGTGTCACAGGTCATGCGGATTTGTCGCCAGCAGGCTTCCTCACTGATCACCGCCTCCAGTTCACTGGCGTCTTTTAGCCAGTGCTCCAGCTCCGCAACGGAAGTGAGCTGTCTCGACTCCAATTCGTTGAACCAGGGGGCAAGCCCCTCCCAGGAATCTACCACGAAGGATTCGGGTAAATAATGACGTGGTGTTTTCTCGATCAGGGGGGTTGACATCTTTATTCGTTGGTATCCGTTGCCTCGGGCTCGCTAAGTTTCAATTCCACCTTATGTTTTTGAAGGACAGAAAACCACTTCACCATTTTTTTCAAGTCGCTGGTATAAACGCGATCAAAATCGAATGCAGGATAAACAGCCTGGAAATATTTTTTGATGGCATCTGCATCTTTTTCATTCGGCAGAGGCTTTCCAGCCTGTTCCATGGCTTTAAAAACCTCTACGAGGTTTGCATTTTCCCCTTGCGTGAATACCTCGATGCTTTCCAAGTGAGAGAATTGATGACTTCGATTGGCAGCGAAGCGAGTTTGTCCGTCGTCCAGTCCGCGTACGATGGCACCGTCCGACTTGGTGGTCAATAATTCAAACAATCCGGGCAGCCCTGATACCGCCACTAGTTTATAATATTCCATTTGAGGGGATTTAGCGTTGCAAGATACCTCCGTTTTCTCAGCTCACCTTCAATTTAACGGTTCCAAAAGGAAAAAAAGGCGAAATTCGTCTAAATAAAAAACCACGCATGAAAAAGCCACTCTACCTTCTCACGTTGTTGATTCTAGTTGGAACTCTACATGTTTCAGCCCAGGGTTTTGGATTTGGACAGCGAGCAACGGTGGAGGAGCGAGTAAAGCGGATCACCACCAAGCTTGACAGCGCTTTTAAGTTGGATGAAAGCCGGATGTCGATGATTGATACCACCTTCAAAGTACTTTTTCGGGCCCAAGACGCAAAATTGCAAGAATACATGAGTGCCGGAACGCGTCCGGATCGCGAAACCATGATGGGAGAAATGAAAAAATTCAATGACGCACAAGACGAGATCCTTGCAGCAGTACTTACAAAAGAGGAATTCGCGATTTGGAAAGAAAAAATTCAACCTACGATGCGTCCGCGCGGAATGGGTGGACCCGGTGGTGGCGGACAATTCCGCGAGCGCAGCAATCAGTGATCTGAGCGTCTAGTGCGCTTCGAGCCAGTTTTTTCCTTCCCCGCATTCAGCGATCACGGGTACCTCATTGGGCAGCGGAAGGGCGGTCTGCATACAGGACAAGATCAATGGTTTCAGCTCAGCAAGCTCGTCGCGGTGCGCATCAAATACCAATTCATCGTGTACCTGCAGGATCATCCGGCTTTTCATGTTCGCTTTTTTCATTTCCGCATGCACTTTTTGCATGGCCAGCTTGATCATATCAGCAGCGGTTCCTTGAATGGGAGAGTTGATTGCATTTCGTTCTGCAAATCCGCGTACGGTGAAGTTTGAGGAGGTGATGTCCTTTAGCCATCTTTTGCGTCCCATCAGCGTTTGTACAAAGCCATGTTCTTTTGCAAAGGCGATGGTGTCATCCATATACCGCTGAATGCCGGAAAACTGTTTTTTATAATTGTCGATGATCTCTTTTGCCTCCGTGCGCGAAATGCCCAGGTTGTCGGCCAACCCAAAAGCGCCCTGACCATAAATGATCCCGAAGTTTACACTCTTGGCTTTGTATCGCATTTCTTTTGTCACCTCCGACTCGGGTATGTTGTACACTTTCGCTGCCGTTGCGGTGTGGATGTCTGTTCCAGATCGAAAGGCAGCACACATGTTTGGATCGCCACTGATCGCGGCTACGATGCGCAATTCGATCTGTGAATAGTCGGCTGATACCAGTACATATTCTTCGCTGCGTGGAATGAATGCCTTGCGGATCTCTCTGCCACGATCGGTTCGTACCGGAATGTTTTGCAGATTCGGATTGTTGCTGGCCAATCGTCCGGTTACCGCTACGGCTTGTCCGTACGTGGTATGCACCCGTCCTGTTTTCGGATTGATCAGTGCCGGCAATGCATCGACGTAAGTCGACCGAAGTTTTGTCAACTCCCGGAAGGCGAGAATGGAATCTACAATGTCATGTCCTTTCGCTGCCAGCTTTAAGAGTACATCTTCACCCGTTTGATATTGTCCTGTTTTTGTTTTTTTTGCGGATGGGTCCAATTTCAGTTTATCGAACAACACCTCTCCCAACTGCTTAGGTGATCCCAAGTTAAAACGCACCCCGGCTTCCTGATATACTCGCTCCTCCGCGGCCTTTGCTTCTCGTTCCAATTCTTTTGAATAATCATTGAGGAAGGGAACATCTATTCGAATCCCTTCATATTCCATGTCGGCCAGTACCTTCACGAGCGGATTTTCAACCTGCTCAAATACGACTTCCACTTCTTTTTGCTTGAGAAGCGGAACAAATTTTTGTTTTAGTTGAAGCGTGATGTCTGCATCTTCTGCGGCATATTCGGTGAGTTTCTCGGCCTCCACGTCGCGCATGCTTCCCTGCCCTTTTCCTTTTTTACCGATCAATTCTTCGATGTGGATCGGTTCATATCCTAGGTATTTTTCACTCAGCGCATCCATCCCGTGTTTCCCATCGGGTTCGATCACATAATGGGCCAGCATGGTGTCGAAGGCTGGACCGACGATCCGGACGTCCAGCCACTTCAAGATGAGCATGTCATATTTAAGGTTCTGTCCCACCCAGGTTTTCGAGGCATCCTCAAAAAGGGGTTTGAAGCGATGAACCAATGTCCGGGTTTGTTCAAGGTTGGGGGGACAAGGCACATACCAGCCTTCACCGTTTTTAATTGAAAAGGAAAGTCCCACCAGCTCCGCCCGATTCGCATCCACATCTGTTGTTTCTGTATCAAAGCAGATCTCATCGGCCTTGCCAAGCACATCGATCAGCGATTGAATCTTTTCATTCGTATCGACCAGATGATACGCATGCGGAGTATTGTTTATGTTTCTGTCTGCTACTGCTTGTACATCTTCTGACTCCTCTTTTTTGCTGGCCGGTTCGGGTGCTTCGATGATGTTTCCAAACAAATCGGTTTGAACGCCTCGGGGGATTTCTTTTTCAATCACGGTTGGAACGGCTGATGGAATTTCTTCTCCCAGCAATCGTTTTCCCAGTGTGCGGAACTCAAGGTCGGTGAATACGGTTCGCAGTGCGTCCTTGTTCCAATCCTTCAGTCGGAAATCTTCCTCATGAAATTCGACGGGTACGTTGATGAGGATGGTCGCCAGTTTTTTTGATAAGCGCGCGAGTTCTTTTCCATTTCGAACCTTTTCCCCCATCGCGCCTTTGATCTGATCGGCATTGGCCAATACGTTTTCGAGTGTTCCGTATTCGGCCAGCAGTTTTGCGGCCGTCTTCTCTCCCACGCCGGGAATGCCTGGGATGTTGTCGACCGCATCACCCATCATGCCCAGCATGTCAATGACTTGATCAACCGATTGAATGTTCCATTTGGCACAGACTTCTTCAGGACCCATGATCTCTACACCATTTCCTTGATAAGAAGGTTTGTAGATCTTGATCTTGTCAGAAACAAGCTGTCCATAGTCTTTGTCGGGTGTTACCATCAGTACTTCATACCCGGCGGCTTCTGCTTGTTTGCTGAGGGTGCCGATGATGTCGTCTGCTTCGTATCCATCCTTTTCAATGATGGGGATGTTGAATCCGCGGATGATGGCTTTGATGTCAGGAACGGCGGCGAGAATGTCTTCGGGTGTTTCTTGACGATTGGCCTTGTAATCGGCAAAATCGGTGTGTCGTTCGGTGGGCGATTTGGTGTCGAAACAAACGGCAAGATGCGAGGGTTTTTGTTTGTTGATCAATTCCACCAATGCGTTCGTGAATCC
>JBDKIP010000121.1:0-6739 GCA_039797015.1 Bacteroidota bacterium | reverse complement strand
ACAATGGTGCAGTAGCCGAACAGGAATGGAACATCGGAAAGGGCTGGAAGCCGGCGATCCTGAACAATCGAATCATTGATTCAACCAACGATGAAGTACAGTCGGTTCGACTAAAACCGTTGACGCTGTCCGTGTTGTATCAATAGCGATCGCGGGGCATGCGGGAACCGGAATCAAATCGGGGTCTGCCATCACCGGCAGACGGACCAGGTCCTCGTCTCTCCTCAGCAGGTTTCACCACCATGGTTTTTTTGCCGATGCCCAGGTTGTTCAACCCCTCAATGGCTTCATTTGCTTCTTCAGGATTTGGCATTTCGACAAACGCAAAGCCTCTGCTCTTACCCGTCTCTTTGTCCATCGTAACTTTCGCGGAAGTGACCGTGCCGAATTTGTCAAAGAATTCCATCAATTCGGCATCGTCCATGTCATAAGGAAGTCCGGCTACAAATAGTTTCATGAATACTGGATTGGTTTCGGTTTATAACACAGTAAAGGTACATCAAAAACAAACGGATGCGCAAATCTTGATCAGAATCAACGGATGTAAACGACTTCCCCCTTTGTAGTACCTTAGCCAAAACTTTTTCTTGCCATGCGTGAAGTTGTCATTGTTTCTGCTGTCAGAACCCCCATGGGTAGTTTTGGCGGCGCATTAAAATCCGTGTCCGCTACTCAGTTGGGAGCCATTGCCATTCGGGGTGCCCTGGACCGGATCTCGTTGGATCCTTCCGTCGTCACCGATGTATTCATGGGCTCTGTTATCCAAGCCAATCTGGGACAAGCACCCGCGCGTCAAGCCGCAAAATTTGCCGGGTTGCCCGATTCCGTTCGGTGTACCACCATCAACAAAGTGTGTGCCAGTGGCATGAAAGCCGTGTCGATGGCCGTACAGCACATTCAGTTGGGGGATGCAGAAGTGGTCGTGGCCGGCGGCATGGAAAGCATGAGCAATGTCCCCTTTTATGCGGAGCATGTTCGTTGGGGGAACAAATATGGCAACGTTTCGATGATCGATGGGTTGGCAAAAGACGGACTGACCGATGTATATGATGGCAAAGCGATGGGCATTGCGGCGGAACTCTGCGCGGCCACTTGCCAGATCACTCGAAACGATCAAGATGCCTATGCGATCGAAAGCTATCAACGTTCTCAACGGGCATGGAAAGATGGTTTGTTTGCCGATGAGATCGTACCGGTCACCATACCGCAACGCAAAGGCGAACCCGTGGTGGTGTCGACAGACGAGGAGCCTTTTCAAGTAAAATTCGATAAGATCCCACAACTCGCTCCGGCCTTCACCAAAGAAGGTACGGTTACCGCTGCCAATGCCTCTACCATGAACGACGGAGCTGCTGCTCTGATCTTGATGTCCGCTGAAAAGGCAAGAGAACTCGGGTTGACACCGATCGCACTCGTAAAAGGATATGCAGATGCGGAACAAGCGCCGGAATGGTTTACCACCACACCGGCTATAGCTTTGCCGGTGGCATTGGAAAAGGCTAAACTTGATGCCAACCAAATTGATTTTTGGGAGATCAATGAAGCCTTCTCTGTTGTGGCCATTGAGAACATCAAACGATTGGGGTTGGATCCGGCAAAAGTGAATGTCAACGGAGGGGCCGTATCCCTCGGCCATCCACTCGGTTGCAGCGGCGCCCGTATACTGGTTACACTCATCAACATCCTCCGGCAGAAAAATGCACGTTATGGTGCCGCCGGTATTTGCAACGGGGGAGGCGGTGCTAGTGCCCTGGTGATCGAACGTGCAGCAGAATGAAGTTGCTGATCAAACATATTCGTTGTTTGACCGGAGTGCAGGATCCAAAAAAGCCCTTGCGGGGAGGGGAACTCTCCATCCTGCCCTCGATCGAGGATGCTTTTCTGTTGGTCGAGGATGGCATCATTGCGGGTTTTGGTCGTATGGAGGATTGCCCCGCTGAAGAATCCATTAATGAGGAGATCCTCGATGCGTCCACTCATTTCGTGTTGCCCACCTGGTGCGACAGTCATACCCATCTGGTCTTTGCCGCTACACGTGAGGAAGAGTTTGTCGACAAGATCAAAGGAATGTCTTATGCGGAGATCGCGGCAAAAGGAGGAGGTATTTTAAATTCTGCCCGAAAATTACAATCCTGCTCAGAGGAAGAACTTTTTGACTTGGCCTGGCCACGTTTACTTGCCGCGATCCGGTTGGGCACCGGAGCCATGGAGATCAAAAGCGGATACGGGCTAACCACGGAGGCTGAATGGAAGATGTTGCGCGTGGTCCGAAGACTAAAAGAGCATTCACCCATTCCCATTCGTGCCAGTTTCTTGGGAGCCCATGCCCTTCCGCCGGAATTCAAAACGAATCGAGCGGCATACATCCGTACGTTGATCGAAGAAATGTTACCCCGAATAGCCGATGAAGGGCTGGCCGATTACATCGATGTGTTTTGCGAACATGGTTTTTTTACGCCCGATGAAACGGCTGAACTGTTGTTGGCGGGAGGCAAGTATGGATTGAAGCCCAAGATACATGCGAATCAACTTTCTGTTTCAGGTGGCGTGGAAGTGGGGGTAAAACATCAGGCGATCAGTGTGGACCATTTGGAATGCATGGATGAGTCTTCGATGGATTGTTTGGCCGCCTCCGATACGATCGGAACCTTATTGCCCGGGTGTTCACTCTTCTTGCGGGCACCCTACGCACCGGCTCGCGCGTTGGTTGAAAAAGGAGCAGCCATCGCATTGGCTTCTGATTTCAATCCAGGTAGTTCGCCGTCGTACAACATGAATTTGGTGGTATCCTTGGCTTGTACGCAAATGCGCCTGTTGCCCGAAGAAGCCATTCAGGCCGCCACGATCAATGGTGCGTTTGCGATGGAATTATCCTCCTCCGTGGGAAGCATAGCCGTAGGCAAAAAGGCGAATCTCCTTTTTACGAAGCCCATGCGATCATTGGCCTATCTTCCTTATTCCTTCGGTGAAAATCCGGTAGAGAAAGTGATGATCGATGGGAAATTTATTTGATACATTATATTTATTACGAATATGAAACAAATCATCGAATGTGTCCCCAATTTTAGTGAGGGCAGGGATTTGGAAAAAATTGCACAGATCACCGCTATGATCGAGGCAGTGGAAGGCGTGCGGTTGTTGAATGTGGATCCGGGAAAGGCAACCAATCGCACCGTTGTCACATTTGTTGGCGAACCGGAGGCGGTGATCGAGGCGGCTTTTCAGGCCATTCGAAAGGCAGGGGAACTGATCGACATGTCCACGCATACCGGAGAGCATCCCCGTATGGGTGCCACCGATGTTTGTCCCTTGATTCCAATCAGTGGCATCAGCATGGAGGAGACGGCCTCCTTTGCGCGGATACTCGCCAAGCGTGTGGGGGAGGAGTTGCAGATTCCGGTATATACCTACGAGGAGGCTCAGCCCGATCCAAGCCGAAAAAATCTTTCGGTGATCCGTGCAGGCGAATATGAAGGGTTCTTCAAAAAAATACAGTTGCCGGATTGGAAACCAGATTTTGGTCCGGCTGCGATGGATGCCAAACAGGGTGCTACGGTCATTGGAGCCCGTGATTTTCTGATCGCGTACAACGTCAATCTGAATACCACTTCTACGCGTCGGGCCAATGCGGTTGCTTTTGATGTGCGGGAAGCCGGAAGGGTGAAACGGGAGAACGGACAGATCGTCAAGGATGCAGCGGGCAATCCGGTCAACATTCCCGGCTCTTTAAAGTCGGTGAAGGCGATCGGGTGGTTCATTGAGGAGTATGGCATTGCGCAGATCAGCATGAATCTCACAAACATTCGGGTTACTCCTCTGCATGTTGCTTTTGATGAGGCCTGTGAACGTGCACAAGCGCGGGGCATGCGGGTTACGGGCAGTGAGTTGGTAGGACTCGTGCCCTTGCAGGCACTCACAGAAGCCGGAAAGTATTTTTTGCGTAAACAAAATCGTTCTGTCGGGGTTTCCGAAAAAGCACTGATCGACATTGCTGTGCGCACGATGGGACTCGATGAGCTGACCCCCTTCAAGCCAGAAGAACGGGTGATCGAATATTTGTTGGAGGCTCCGGAAGACCAAAAACTCATCCGTCAATCGCTCACTCAGTTTTCAGCTGAAACCGCCAGTGAAAGTCCTGCCCCCGGTGGTGGTTCGATCTCTGCATACGTCGGAACCTTGGGCATTTCCCTGGCTACGATGGTGGCGAATCTCTCGGCGCATAAAAAAGGATGGGACGATCGTTGGGCAGAGTTCAGTGATTGGGCTGAAAAAGGAGAGCAGCTGCGCAGGCAATTGTTGTTGCTGGTAGATGCCGATACCCGAGCATTTGACGCCATCATGGCTGCCTTTGGGTTGCCCAAAACATCCGAGGAGGAGAAAAAAAACCGAACGCAAGCCATTCAATCGGCAACTCAACAGGCAATGGAAGTTCCCTTGCAAGTGATGCGACTCTCCTTGCAATCGATGGAAGTGATCGAAGCCATGGCCATTCACGGCAATCCGAATTCAGTTTCGGATGCAGGTGTGGGGGCACTCTGTGCTCGAGCTGCCGTGCTGGGGGCATTCATGAATGTGCGCATCAATGCCACCGGTTGCACCGATGAAGCGTACGTTCAGAAAGTGCTGGAGGAAGGAACAAAAATGGAAAAAGAGGCATTGTTGCTGGAAGAGAAGATCCGAGCCATCGTGTACGAGCAGATCGATAAACTTTGACCTATCGTTCCAGTTCCATCAGTTTTTCAAACACCTGCTCATATCGTCGGTTGGCAGATGCCCATTGCTGGGAGGTCTGCTGATATGCTTTTTCTGCTGCCTGAAATTTTGTTTTATCTGAATACACCTCGGGATTGGCCAGATCTGATTCCAGCTTGGCTTTTTGCTGATTCAGTTCAGCCAATTGAGACTCCAGCTGTTGAAATTCTTTCTGCACACGCTGCAGTTCTTTTTTCTTTTCCTTGTCGATGGGCGCATTGTTGGGAGTGGATTGTACCGGTTGGGGTGGTTTGGGAGCGGGTGCTTCCGCAACAGGCTTCGACTTTTGCTTCGGACTGCTTGATTCAGCTTTTGCCATTCGCTGTTTCCATTGAACCCACTCTTCGTACCCGCCTTTGAACTCTTTGATTTCTCCATCTACGATCTCCCAGATCTTATTGGCGGTCTTGGAAACAAAATATCGGTCGTGACTCACCAGCAGCAGAGTTCCCTCGTACTTCTTGAGCGCGTCGATGAGCAGGTCACAACTATGCATGTCCAAGTGGTTGGTTGGCTCATCCAACATCAAGAAGTTGGCTTTACTGACGATCACTTTTGCCAAAGCTACACGCGCTTTTTCTCCACCGCTCAATACTCGAATGCGTTTGTCCGTATCGTCGCCGCTAAAGAGGAAACATCCCAGAAGGGCGCGCAATTCAAGATCTGTCATTTGGCTCCCGCACCCTTGCATTTCTTCTAGAATGGTATGCTGCAAATTCAATGCTTCCAGCTGATGCTGTGCATAGAAACTATCCTCCACATTGTGCCCCCAGCGCCGTTCGCCTTCATGTGATTCAATGCCGGCAATGATGCGCAGCAAGGTTGTCTTTCCTTTACCGTTTGCGCCGATGAGGGCGATCTTATCGCCTCTTTCGATCTCCGCTTTTGCATGTTTGAGGATGGAAAGTTCGCCGTATGCTTTGCTCACTTCATTTAGTTCAACCAGTACTTTACCGGGCACTTTGTCGACCCGAAAATTGATGCGAATGTTGGGTCGTTCCAAGTTGGCATCCTCAATGCGCTCCAGCTTGTCCAGTTTTTTCAGGATGCTCTGGGCCATCGCTGCTTTGGAAGCTTTTGCCCGAAATCTTTCTGCGATGCGTTCTTGTTGTCGGATGTAGTCTTGTTGATTTTCGAATGCTTTTTTCTGCAAGTCGATTCGGACCGCTTTTTCCTTTTCGTAAAAATCGTAGTTGCCGGTGTAGATGTGCAGCTCCTGTTGATAGAGCTCTACGATCTTGGTGACCATTCGGTTGAGGAAATATTTATCGTGGCTCACGATGACCACCGCCCCCTCGTAACCGGATAGATATTTCTCCAGCCATTCGATGGAGGGAAGATCGAGGTGGTTGGTTGGTTCGTCCAATAACAACAGATCCGGTTTTTGAAGGATCATTTTAGCCAGCAACACGCGCATCCGCCAGCCCCCGCTGAATTCGGCGTAGGGCCGATGAAGATCGGATGGGGCAAAACCCAATCCCTGCAATACCTCTTCGGTGCGGTGGTGGATGTTGTATCCGCCGAGGGTCTCCATCTCCTGCAACTTATCCGTATACGCGATCAAGGTTTGCTCGTCGCCTGTGCGCTCCAATTCTTTCCCCAATGCCTCGATTTGCGCTTCCAGGTCATGGATGTGCTGAAACGCTCCCAATGCCACCCCGAGAATGGAATCTTTTGTATCGAAGCTGAGCAGGTCCTGATGCAGGTATCCGATCGTGGTACCACGGCTGCGTTCGACGGAGCCGCCACTTGGACTGTATTCGCCCGTGAGTACTTTCAGCAAAGTGGATTTTCCGGTTCCGTTGTAACCGATCAGTCCGATCCGCTCACCGGACTGGATGTGCCAGGTGGCATCTGCCACTATGGTCCGGGCGCCGAATTCAAAGGTGAGATTTTGGAAACCTGCTAGCATGGGAGCGCAAAATTAACACATTCCTGTTCTGTATCCTGACAGATGTGATCGGATAGGTCTAGCTTTGCGGCGTGC
>JBDKIP010000120.1:0-3909 GCA_039797015.1 Bacteroidota bacterium | reverse complement strand
ACTTCCTTTCCGGAAGCATATGGCGGGTTGGGCAAGGATTTCATTTCATCGACCATCGTCAATCAATTTCTCGGCTCAGGATATTCTTTTTCCGTAGCCGTCGCCGCGCATACCGGCATCGGCACCTTACCGATTTTGTATTTCGGAACCGAAGAACAAAAACAGAAATACATTCCCAAGCTCATCACCGGGGAATGGGCCGGTGCATACGGTCTAACCGAACCCAACAGCGGAAGCGATGCACTCAGTGCCAAAACCACTGCTACGCTCAGCGCCGATGGGAAGCATTATATTCTCAACGGACAAAAATGCTGGATCACCAACGGCGGCTTTGCACAGATCTATACCGTATTTGCGAAGATCGACGGAAAGCAATTCACCGGCTTCATTGTAGAGCGCGGCATGGAAGGGTTCACGCAAGGACCGGAAGAACAGAAGATGGGCATCAAAGGATCCTCTACGGTTCAATTGTATTTTCAAGATTGTAAAGTGCCCGTAGAAAATGTATTGGGAGAGATCGGCAAAGGGCATAAGATCGCGTTCAACATTTTGAACATCGGTCGACTCAAACTTTGTGCCGCGGCACTCGGTGGCGCACAGATGGCCTTGAATACCTCCATCGACTACGCCAAGACCCGCGAACAATTCAAAAAACCCATCGCTTCCTTCGGGGCTATCCAACAAAAGCTGGCCGACATGGCCATCCAATTGTATGTAGGCGATGCAGCCTTGTATCGAACGGCTAAATGGATCGACGAGAAAGAAAAAGAACTGCTCGACGAAGGAAAACCTTTTCATGAGTCTTTATTAGGCGCTGCCGAAGAATATGCCATCGAATGTGCCATGCTCAAAGTGTTTGGCAGTGAAGTGCTTGATTTTGCGGTAGACGAAGGCGTGCAGATCCATGGCGGAAACGGATACAGTGCGGAGTATGGTATTTCACGGGCCTATCGCGACAGCCGGATCAACCGGATTTACGAGGGCACCAATGAGATCAACCGATTGCTCACGTTGGACATGACCTTGAAGCGTGCGATGGCCGGTCGACTCGACCTGATGACACCCGCCTTCGCCATCCAAAAAGAATTGATGAGCATTCCGGATTTCGGAGAACCTGATACGACGTTGTTTGCTCCCGAACAAAAGCTGATCGACAACCTGAAAAAAGCCATTCTGCTGGTATCGGGTGCGGCCGCACAGAAATTGATGATGCAGCTCGAGCAAGAGCAGGAGATCCTCATGCACCTCGCAGATATGGCCATTGCGGTATTCCATGCCGAGAGTGCGTTGTTGCGTGTGCGCAAGCAGACCGAACGCGAAGGAGAGGAGAAGACGCGTCTTCAGCTCGACATTGTGCGAACTTATTTATATGATTCAGCAGATGTTGTCAACAAGCACGGAAAGGATGCGCTCAATGCATTCGGTAGTGGTGATGAGTTGCGGATGATGCTCTTGGGATTGAAGCGGTTTACCAAAGCCGATCCATTCAACAGCAAGGAGGCGCGTCGTCGCATCGCCGCCAAGCTGATCGATGCCGGTGTGTATTGTTTCTAGCGATCAGTTGCCGGATCCGATCCAGGCTTCGCCGCGGTGACAGGTATTGCAGTCCACCTCGTTCAATTCGTGTGGCTTTTTCGCTTTGTTGTACCAGAAATTTTTCTTGTTGATCTCGATGGTCATCCGCATCATTTTTCGGGCCGTAGTTTTCATCGGGTCTTTATCGGAAACGTAGTCCAGGCTGTCGGTTTGGTCGTGCACGCGCACATGACAAAAATTACAGGCCACGCCGAGTGCTTTGTTGTATTGTTTCATGATGCTGTCGAGTTTGGCATCTGAAATATCCTTGGGCAATACTTGCAGGTTTCTTTTCGGCAGTGGATTTGCAGCGGTGAGTACGAAAAGCAGTCCCACGAACAGGCTCATAAAGATGAATGTTTTGGAGATCTTCATTTGCTTTTAGTTTGTATCCATCGTTCAAAAAATTCATAGGTGCGCAGCATCTGATCGATGCGCTGACGGTTTACGCCGCTGCGTGTGATCTCGTGTGTGGCGTTGGGGTGACGTACGTATTCGACGGGGCGCCCCAGTACTTTCAAGCTTCGGTAGATCATTTCACTTTGTACGAAACCGGTACGTCGGTCGTTGTCGCCGTGAAAAATAATGTACGGCGTGGTAATGTTCTCAACATAGGTGAGTGGAGATTCACGTTGCAGGATGCTGCGGGTCGATTCCTGCCAGGGGTATCCGCCGAAATAATTGGGGATCAGGCGCCAGGCATTTCCTTCCCCGAAGAAAGTAGTGAGTTCATACACGCCGCGTTGGGAGCAGGCGGCGGCGAATCGTTTGTCGTGTGAAATGATCCAGGCCACGAGGTATCCCGCATAGGAACCGCCGGTCACGAGTAGCTTGGTGGTGTCGGTCCAGCCTTCTTGCACGGTGAGGTCGAGTGCTTTGAGCACGTCACGGGTGGGTCCGGTTCCCCAATCGTTCACATTGCTTTTCAGAAATTCCAATCCATAGCCACCGCTGCCGCGCGGGTTGCAATAGACCACGCCGTAGCCTTGGCTGCAGAAATATTGGTATTCGTGCCACATGCCTGCTTCGCCGGGTCCCCACATCGCAGAGGGCCCGCCATGGATCTCCAGCAGCAGCGGATATTTTTTACCTGCTTCGTAGTGGGTGGGTTTCATCACCCAATATTCGACGGGTTGATTGAGTTCGTTGTAGAAAATATGTTTTTCGGGGCGACTGATTTTTTTGGGTGTGATCCATCCGGTGTTTAATTCAGTGAGTCGGATTGCTTTTTCGCCGTTGAGTTCGCTTCGATAGAGTTCAAAGGGATTTTCGATGTGGGTTTGTACATAGATCAGTTGTTTGGGCAACACTTCCAATTGGGAGATGCCGGCGTCGTTTTTAGTGACGGGCACGATCTTTTGTGTTTGGATGTCGAGTCGGTAGATGGGGGCAGCGCCGTTGGATTGAGCGGTGAAGAACAATGATTTTTCATCTGTGCTCCAGCGCAGGTTGCTTTTGCTTCGATCGAAGGGAAAAGTTTTGAGGGTAGTGGGATCCTCGAGGGCTGCGATGCAGAGTTCGGGTATTTGAATGCCTTCGTCCGGTGAGCGCAGAAACGCGATCCATTTTCCGGAGGGAGAGATTCTCAGGCTGCTGTATTGGGTTTCTGCTTCGTTAACAAGCGTTTTCCATTTGCCATCGGATGCCATCAGGCGGATCTGGTTGCCGCGCGAGCGATCGGGGTGGTTCGTGGAATCGATTTGTGTGATCAGTATTATATCGCCGTTGGGTAGGTAGTTCGCATTTCCGTAACGAAAGAAACCGCGGGTGAGGGCGGTGGGGTTGGTAGGGGCGGATAGATCGAGCTGGAAGTAATGATTGAAGCTGAGTGCGGGATTGATGTTGGCTTCGTCCTGAAAATTCAGTCGGTGAATGACGGTTGCTTTTTGCTCGGATGCATTTTTTTCCAGGTAGGCGCGGATCTGTTCGAGGTTGCCATTGGGGTCGGCCTTGGCATTGTTTGCTGTTTCGGTGTAGCCCGGGCGTTCGGAGGGCCAGGTGGGTGCTTGTTTGCCGGGGTTGATTGTACTGTCGTTCAGCAGGTCCTTGAACGATAACGTTGCAGCAAAGAGGATCTTTTTTCCGTCGGGGCTGAATTGCGGATTGTTTGCCCCGTATTTGAAGGTGGTGAGTTGTTTGGGTTCACCGCCGGCGAGGGGTAGAAGAAAGATCTGTGGTTTTCCATCGACGGAGCGAACGAAGGCGAGTTGTTTGCCGTCGGGGCTCCATGTAGGTTGACCGGCATTTTCTTTGGCGGTGAGTTGGAGGGGCGGGGTTTTTCCGGAGGCGTCGGACAGCCAGAGTTGGTTGATGTAGTTGAATTCTTCTCCTTTG
>JBDKIP010000119.1:0-3209 GCA_039797015.1 Bacteroidota bacterium | reverse complement strand
CTGGCTTTGCAGGGAATCAGCCGACAGGACTATGACTTGAGCGCGTTGCAGGTGCGTACACTCAAAGCCGATATCGGCATATTGAAAACATCGATCGAAAAGACTTTGGTCAGAGCACCGTTTTCCGGAAAATTGGGATTGAAAAACATCAGCGTGGGAGCATATGTTACACCCGCTTCCCTCATTACCACGATCCAGCAAACGCAAAATCTAAAAATTGATTTTCACCTCCCCGAGAAATATGCGCAAGGATTAAAGCCAGGTGCATCGGTCAGTTTTCGCACCACAGGCTCGAATACCTCCTATCCGGCACGGGTGACGGCCATGGCGCCCGGTTTGACCGAATCCAATCGCACCCTCAATTACCGCGCGGTGGTGAGCTCGAACGATCCGGCACTGATGCCGGGTGTATTTACCACGGTAACCATTCCACTGGCTGAAAAACCCCAGGCCTTGATGTTGCCCGCGCAGGCAGTCATTCCACAGGCCAGAGGCAAACGCGTGATCCGTTACAAAAACGGAAAAGCCGAATTCACGGAGGTAATGACCGGTACAAGAACTGCAGATCAGGTGGAAGTGATCAGCGGCTTGAACGCCGGTGATACGATCGTGATGAGCGGCTTGATGAGCATACGCCCCAATGCCACCATTCAGCTGGGCAAGATCATTAACGCAACGCAAACACCCTAAAACCCCGGTGTAACCCATGAATATCTCGGAATTGAGTCTGCGCCGGCCGGTATTGGCGCTGGTCTTGAACATCCTGATCGTGCTGTTCGGCCTGATCGGTTTCCGCTTCCTTGGGGTGCGCGATTATCCGGCCATCGATCCGCCAAACATCAGCGTGCGCACGGCCTATCCGGGATCGAGTGCCGCCATCATTGAATCGGAGATCACTGAACCACTCGAAAAAGCGATCAATGGCATTGCAGGTGTGAAGAACATCACCTCCACGAGCAGCAGCGGCACCAGCAACATCAACGTGGAATTTGAATTGGGCACCGATCTTGAATCGGCAGCCAACGACGTGCGCGACAAAGTCTCACAGGCCGAACGGGATCTCCCACCCGACATCGAGGGCAAGCCGGTTGTATCCAAAGCGGATGCCAGCTCAGACCCGATCCTGTCCATGACCGTTCAAAGCAATACTCGGAATCAGTTGCAGATGACCGAGTATGCAAACAACGTATTGGTAGAACGCTTGCAAACCATTCCGGGCGTGAGCGGCATACAGATCTGGGGAGAGAAACGCTATGCCATGCGCGTGTGGCTGGATCCAAATAAAATGCAGGCGCTGCAAATCAGCGGCAACGACGTACAGGCCGCGTTGACCCGTGAAAACGTAGAGCTCCCTGCCGGTAAGATCTCCGGCAACGCAACGGAACTGAACATTCGAACGTTTGGCCGATTGAACACCGAGGAAGAGTTCAATGAACTCATCATAAAAAACATCAACGGGACCGATATCCGCTTGCGCGATGTGGCGGAGGTGGTGTTGGGACCGGAGAATGAAGAGACGGTTTTGAAAGGCAACGGCATTCCCATGATCGCGCTGGCGGTGGTGCCACAACCCGGCTCCAACTACGTGTCCATCTCTGATGAGTTTTTCAAGAGACTGGAACAGATCAAAAAGGAAATGCCTTCAGACGTAACCGTCAGCATTGGATTGGATCAAACCAAGTTCATCAAGAAATCCATACTTGAGGTACGAGAAACGTTGATGATCGCTTTTTTGCTGGTGGTCATGATCATCTATGCATTTTTCCGGGATTGGATCATTGCCATTCGTCCCCTCATTGACATTCCCGTTTCCCTGATCGGATCCTTTTTCATCATGTACTTAATGGGGTTCTCGATCAATGTATTGTCGCTGTTGGCGGTGGTGCTGGCGACCGGATTGGTCGTGGATGACGGGATCGTGGTGACCGAAAACATCTTCAAGAAGATGGAACGAGGCATGAATCGTTATCAGGCTGCGCTGGAAGGATCCAAAGAAATTTACTTTGCGGTAATTGCTACGTCGATCACGCTGGCTGTGGTTTTTCTGCCCATCATTTTTTTGGAAGGATTTGTGGGACGCTTGTTCCGTGAATTTGGCATTGTAGTGGCTGCAGCCGTGCTGATCTCTGCGTTTGTATCGCTTACCCTCACGCCGGTATTGAATGTAAAACTCTCGCGAAAGAACACCAATGAACATCCGTGGTTCTATCGAAAGACAGAACCTTTTTTCCGCTGGCTGGAGGGATCCTATGAAAAAGCATTGACCGCATTCATGCGGGTGCGCTGGATGGCCTTTGCGATCGTTGCTTCCTGCATCGCGGCGATCATTTGGATCGGTGGAAATCTTCAATCGGAATTGGCCCCGATGGAGGATCGAAGTCAGTTCCGCGTGCAAATGACAGCGCCAGAAGGAACCTCTTTCGACGCGATGGATAAACAAGTAAACCGGGTAACCGAATTGATGCTTGATTCCGTTCCGGAGCGGGACATGGTGCTGAGTGTTACGTCTCCCGGATTCACCGGATCGGGGAATGCGAATACCGGATTTGTACGTGTTACCCTACAACCCCCAACTAACAGAGAAAGAAGTCAATCCGAGATCGTCAAGATGGTCAACCGAAATTTGGCCAAACAGAATCAGGTTCGGGCAGTTACCATAGAAGATCAAACCATTTCCGTGAATCGCCGCGGAGGTCAACCCGTGGCCTTTGTGATTCAAAACAACGATTTCAACAAGCTCACACAAGCGTTGCCTCGCCTGCTCGATTCCGCCAAGCAGAGTAAGATATTGATGAATGCCGATGTGGACCTGAAATTCAACAAACCCGAATTGTCGATCGAAGTGGATCGCATGCGTGCCGCACAAATGGGCGTATCGGTCTCCGATGTATCGCAAACCTTGCAAATGGCGTACAGCAACCGACGCATGGGCTATTTTACCAAAGAAGGAAAGCAATATCAGGTAATGGGACAAATGTCGCGCACCAACCGAGACGAACCCGGCGACATGAAGCAATTGTTCGTGCGCAACAACCGGGGTGAGTTGATTCCGCTGGACAACCTGATCACTGTTACTGAAACCACTACCCCTCCCACGATCTATCATTTTAATCGATATAAATCCGCCACGATCTCCGCAGGTTTACAACCCGGTTATACGATCGGAGACGGAATCAAAGAAATGGAACGCATCACCAAAGGGATGCTCG
>JBDKIP010000118.1:0-10049 GCA_039797015.1 Bacteroidota bacterium | reverse complement strand
TGTTTGGTGGTTCATATCCTTCTTTGAAGGTGCGCCAGCTGCAATAGCAACTTGTTTGCGTAGGTGTGGCGCAGAGGGGGATCGTGGTGTATTCGTTTGCACGAATGGGCCAGCCGATCACATAGGCGGCGACGAGCTTTGATTGCAACGGCTTACCGTCGAAAAATTCTTTCAGCAACAAGGAAGCCATTAAAGCGCCTTGGCTGTGACCGGCAATGAGGATGGGACGACTGTTGTTCTCTTTATCCAAATAATATTGAAAGGCAGCACGCACATCGGCATAAGCCAGTTCGAAAGCTTTACGCGCACGGGCGGTATCGGTGGCGTAGAATTGCTGGATATGTCCTTGTCGGTAGCGCGGAGCGTATACGCGGGCCGATGCATTGAATACGCTGGCTTGGTAAAGCATGGCCGAGTAATCGGTCTTGGCATTCAGGTATGCGTCGTTCAGGTCCCCGTTAAGTTGTTCCGATGTTTCCTTATCGGTATGGGTGGTTGGATGGATATAGAATACATCTACCTGCTGGTCGGGTTTTTCGGATCGAAGTGGCTTGGGGATGCTGTCGGAAGGATCCCACTTGGCGGGATGGGCAGCCCAGGATGCCAGATTTGCGTAGTTGGGCTGGCCATTTTCACTGACCGGCGTATACTTCTTGGATAGTTTCAGGTATTTGTCGGAACACCCGGAAATGAGTGAAATCAGGCCGAATCCGGCTAAAAAAAGCGTATTTTTTGTCATGATCGGTTAAAATTCGGGTTAATTATTGAAAAACCGGGATTTGCTCCAATAGTTTTCCTCTATTCCCAAAAAATAATTTAGTACTTTGTATTGCATAGTACTAAAAGTGTCATATGTTTGCAACAGAAATCGTCGGTATGAACATTGAGAACACACAGAGTCAGATGCGGAAGGGGATTTTGGAGTACTGCATATTGGCGGTGATCCGTCGGGGCGAGGCCTATCCGAGTGATTTGATCACGGAGCTGAAGGGGGCGGGTTTGCCGATTCTGGAGGGGACTCTATACCCGTTGTTGACGCGCTTGAAAAATGCCGGGCTATTGTCTTATCGCTGGGTGGAGAGTCCGTCCGGTCCGCCCCGTAAATATTTTTCCCTCACCGAATCGGGTCATGCTACGTATGCAGAGTTGGAGCGTACCTGGAAGGAATTGTCCGATGCGGTGGGTGTGATCACCGATCCGCAACGTTCTACTCATCATATCTAACCACTAAAACAAACAACATGAAATCACGATTCCTTTTTCTTTTGGCCGGCATCTCTTTTATGCTGACTGCTGCTGCGCAATCCGACACGGTTCGTTTTGATCGATTCAGTGTGGTTTTTCCCGCTAAGCCGACTTCTGTGGGACTTGGCACGAACATGCGTCATCAGTTGCGCTTGGCCGACAGCTCTGCGATCTTTCAGGCGCTACAGATCGACATGAGTGATCAGGGCATGGATGAAGCAACAGTATTGATGATGCAAGCCGAGCCGGCATTTTGGGAACAGACGCGCGATGGAATAGTCGCTCAATTGGGAGGGGATACAAAACTCATTAAAGATGAGATGCTGGATTGGAAGGGAACCAAGATCATGCAGATGCACTTGGAGCGTCCGTCCAAAGAAGGGGGCGTGAATAAACTCACCTTACGCATGTTGTTTTTGGGGACACACATGATCCAATACGGGCATACCAACCGAAACGACAAAGCGGACGCAGCCTTGCGTGATGCGTTTCTCGCTTCTTTACAGATCAAATAAAACAGATAGAAGAATTTACTATGAAACAGATCCTGCACATCAACTTGAGTGGCCGTGCCATTTCCATTGAAGAGCCGGCGTATGAAAAGTTGCAGCATTACATTCGTGAATTACGCAGGCATTTTTCCTCGGAGGAGAGCCGCGAGGAGATCCTGAACGACATTGAGGGCCGCATCTCGGAGTTGTTGTATGAAAAATTACAGCGGGGTTCCGATCGGATCACCGAGAAGGAATTGGAGGAGGTGATCGCCTCGATCGGTCGTCCCGAAGATTTTGAGGAGCTGGTCGGTGAATCTACATCCGCTACTCCATCTGCATCCCGAACCGAGCGTCAGCCGAAACGATTGTATCGAAATGCCGATGATAAAATATTGGGTGGGGTGTGCAGCGGGATTGCCTCTTACCTCGGAATCGATGTTGCAGTTGTACGTTTATTATTCGCCATCATTACGTTTGGCGGATTTGGTACGGGCTTCCTTATCTATCTGGTCTTGTGGATCTTATTGCCGAAAAAATCCTTGCGCGGACAAGCGGCTCGTCGTCTCTATCGCAATCCGGACGACCGGATCTTGGGTGGTGTGGCCAGCGGATTGGCGGCGTATTTTGAAACACCAGTACGCAATGTGCGGTTGATTTTTGCTGCTCCGTTATTGCTCAACATCCTATTAAATGTATTTGACTTATTTGACGATTCGATCTTTGTAAGCATCGGCTATGGCAGCTTCACGGGCACCTTCGTTTTGGTCTATTTTATCTTGTGGATCATTCTGCCCGAGGCGCATACCCAATATCAAAAAATGGAGATGCGCGGGGAGAAAGTGGATCTCGATCGCATCAAACAGACGGTCAAAGAAAGTGCCGAGCGATTGGAGGAGCGGATGAAATCCTGGGGAGTGGAAGTGGAAGAGTCGGCGCGCAATCTGTCCGAAAAAGCAAAAGAGTTTAGTCAGACAGGAAGAAAGCGTTTTCGCATCTTGTATGCGATCGGCAATGTCATTCGATTTTTCATCTATCTGTTTCTGGGCACGATAGCCTTTGCTTTTTTAGTGGCGGGCATTGGGGTCTTGTTTGCGGGATTGGTGACTTGGCCGGCTCAACAATTTTTCTTTACCAGTGCGGCACAGCAATGGGGGTTTTGGGCGATGATCTTTTTGTTTTTTGTGGTCCCCTGTGTCTTCCTGATCATCTTCATTGTGCGTCGCTTGTTTCGGGTGCGCCGACCGGCACCGGCCTTGGGATGGACATTTGGTGTGTTGTGGACCTTGGGCTGGATCGCGTTGTTCTGGACGGGTGTAAGTGTGCTGCGCGATTTTGAGCACAAGGTCAAAAACGAAACGGAGATCTCCATTCCGAATGCAGCATCGAATACCTTGCTAATCGATCAGTCAACCCCTCCGTTTGAATATACCGGTACCTGGCAGTGGATCAATGGCGATCCGGAAGGGTTTGACATTACGCGTGAATCATTCAAAATACCTGCTGTTCGTTTCAAGGTGGAGAAAAGTGCGGACTCGTTGTTTCATGTGCGCGTAGTCAAATATGCATGGGGACGTACGCCCGAAGGGGCACAGGAACGATTGGATAAGATCGATTATCCGGTTGCATCGAAAGACAGTGTGTTGGATGTGGCACCGGGCATTGTGGTGGGCAAAGAGGAGCGGTACAGAGGACAGCACATTGAGCTTAGATTGCAAGTACCGGCCGGTAAGTCGGTAAGGTTTACCGATGCGGCATTGAAACATCATTCCTGGTTGTATCAGCCCGATAGTGTTTATACCATGGCCGCGGACGGCGATTTACATCGTTCTGATGGCAAACGGGTTCGCTCGTAAAGTTGGCTTTCCGTTACCTTTGCGGTCAACAAAAGCCATATGAGCATCAAGAATACTCCTTTCACACAAAAACATATTGCATTAGGCGCCAAGATGGCGCCTTTTGCCGGTTACAACATGCCCATTTCCTACACGGGCATCAACGATGAGCATGCGGCGGTGCGTCGCAATGCCGGCGTGTTCGACGTGAGCCACATGGGTGAATTCATCCTGAAGGGACCGAAGGCGCTCGACCTGATCCAATTCGTGACCAGCAACGATGCATCGAAGTTGAAAAAAGGAATGGCCCAATACAGTTGCCTGCCCAATGACATGGGCGGCATTGTTGATGATCTGTTGGTGTATTGCATCGAAGAGAACAGTGTATACATGTTGGTGGTGAATGCTTCCAACATTGAAAAGGATTGGAATTGGATCCAATCGCATAACCGCGACAAAGTAGAGATGCACAATGTTTCCGACAAGACGGGACTCTTGGCGGTGCAGGGCCCCAATGCGACGAAGATCTTGCAGTCGCTTACTGAGATGGACATCCTGAATTTGAAATACTACACATTTGTCAAGGGAAAATTTGCCGGGGTCGACAATGTATTGATCAGTGCCACGGGGTATACAGGTGCCGGTGGGGTGGAGATCTATTTTGAGGACCAGAACGGAGCAGGAGAAAAGATTTGGGATGCGATATTCGAAGTGGGTGGTCCGCAAGGCCTCAAGCCCATTGGCTTGGGTGCGCGCGATACGCTTCGTTTGGAGATGGGCTTCTGTTTATATGGAAATGACATTGATGACACTACATCTCCTTTGGAGGCCGGATTGGGTTGGATCACCAAGTTGAACAAGGAAACCTTCATTGCGCATGATTTTCTGGAGTCGCAGAAGCAGCGGGGCGTCTCGAGAAAGTTGGTGGGCATCGAGATGATCGACAAGGGCATTCCGCGCAATGGGTATGTGATCTGCGATGCGGCCGGACATCCCATTGGTCATGTTACGTCGGGAACGCAATCGCCCAGCTTGGGAAAGGCCATTGGCATGGGCTATGTGAAGACTGAGTTTGCGGGCATTGATACGCCGTTGACCATCTTGGTGCGCGACAAGCATTTGCAGGCTCGGGTGGCGAAGATCCCCTTCCAGTAAATCGGGTGCTTCGGTTTCTTACATTTGCCGAAGCATGCCCACCATTCACCTCACTACGTTCATGGCGCAGTCGGCCGAGGTCGTTTTTGACCTGGCTCGTCATGTGGGGCTGCACCGCGATGCGTTGTTGGATTACAGGCAGGAAGCCGTGGCCGGTACGCGGTTTGGCTTGCTAGAAGCAGGGGAAACGATCACCTGGCGTGCGCATCATTTTTTTCGGGATCGATTGTTCCGATTGCGGGTGGCAGAGATGGTGAGTGGCGACCGGATCGTATTGGAGCAAATGATGGGGCCGTTTTTGATGTATCGGGAAGAAAGACATGTAAAACCCTGCGAAAATGGTTCGATCCTGATCGATCTGGTGCATTATGAGTGGAAGCAAGGGGCGTTGGGTCGTGTAGCGGATCGTTTGTTTTTGCGGGGATATCTGGAGAAAATCTTGAATCTGCACATAGAAACCATTCGTCAGGCGGCGGAGGGTGGCAGATGGAAAACCTATTTGATGAAATGAGTCAACCGAAACCTTCTCTTCATACCTGTTTGTCTCCTGCTTTGCTGCATTTATACGATGTGGCCAACAGTGTGGTGGTGATCATCGATGTATTTCGGGCTACGTCTACGATCGCATCTGCGCTGCACAATGGAGCGCGATCGGTGGTGCCGGTAGATTCGGTTCCAAAGGCCATTGAGATCGCCCGGAGCATTGATGGCATCGCGGCCGGGGAGCGGGATGGCATGATCGCCGAGGGATTGCAGCACGGCAATTCTCCGTTGGAGTATACCCCTGATTTCATTGGGGGGAGGGTATTGGTGCTGACCACCACCAATGGGACGCGCTTGTTGCAAATGGCATTGGACAGAAATGCCGACACGATCATCAGCGGCTCCTTTCCGAATCTATCCAAGGTCTGTGATTTTCTGCTGGCTTCTGGGAAGTCGGTGATCCTGGGTTGTGCGGGCTGGAAGGACCGTTTCAATTTGGAGGATACCCTGTTTGCCGGTGCGGTGATCGACCGGATCGGGGAGCAGTTCACGATCCATTGCGATTCTTCGCGCATGGCCGTAGACATGTATCGGCAGCAAAAGGGAAATCTGGTTGAATTTGCTCCTCAACTCACCCACTACCACCGGCTCGTGAACCGCTTTGGTCTCATCAAAGACATCGAGTTTTGTCTCACCGTTGATGCCGCCTCCGTTTTGGCCGTATACCGCGACGGAAGGCTGGTGGCGGAGTAAGGTTAAGAACTTCCTGCCAACTTCCTTCGTAATGTGACAATCTTTCGCATACCTTTGTCGGTTACCCTTTTTGTATCGGGGTAGCGATAAAATCGTTTCACCCCTTGGCACTACCACATTTATTAAAGCCCATCTATACGTTGGGGACCGACGAAACCATTCGTCGGGGCAAGAAGATCCATGCCATCGGGTATGCGGAACTCGCCGATTACGATGATCTTTTCGGAACGGCTGTCTTTCGCGTGAAGGACGATAACTATGCGACCTCCTACAAGGTGCACATTCAGCAGTTCAAGGATCCGGCTACTACGTCATTGCGTTGTACCTGTCCCTATAACATCGGAGACATCTGTCGCCACGAAGTAGCCGCCTTGCTTCAATTGCAGGAGTTGTTGGATCGGGGACAATTACGTACCGGACACACCATCTTCGATCAGCGTCACACTGTGGCGAAGATGAAGCACATCGAACTGAAGACCTTGCGCATGCTTTGTGGGCAGGAGGTGTTTTCGGATGCGGAGAATTTTCTTCGTACGCAAAAAGCGCAGATCGAATTTGCCGAAAATGAGATGGTGAAGGCGAGTGTTCCCATTGACGGGAAATCGTACCTGGTGATGATCCGCAAGAACGAGGAGCGCTATTTTGATACCAGCTGTGATTATGTGGATGAGAAGCATGCGCTTTGCCTGCCCAAAGTGATTGTGTTTTTGCAGTTGTTGCATACGCATGGGGCCAATTATTTTGACAGCATCCGCAATTGGGATAAAGAGAAGAACAAATTGCTGGAGGCCTATGGATATTCTTTGAAGGATGACTTATCTGGAAAATTTGAATTCACGTACAAGGATGGAAAACCATTTTTGCGTGTGCTCGATCCGTCGATCAAGCGCGTAACGCCATCGGCACTTACCCCTCGAAGCAGTGTGCTTCAGCCCAAGCCGATGCCTGTTCCCGTGGTTGAGGAGCCGACGACCAAGCCGACCTTGTTGCATGCCAAGCGTGTGGGAGCTGTATTTGTCTTTCAGAAAAAATCCTATCCATATTTCACCATCGAGGCGGTGTTGGGTGAACCGAATGAGAACGCGGATGGATTTGCCGGGAAGGTTGAGAAGCTCGACATTACCCGCCACGTTTCGGGCATTGACATCTCAGAAGCCGACCAGGAACTCATCAGCTTGTTGCGCAAGATGCAACCGGCAGAGATCAATAAGTATGTGAGCCGAAATTCTCCGTTCTCCGGCATTTGGGAAAACATCGTGCAGCAAGATGAGGATGAATTGCCGGAGGACACGCGTGATTTGATCACGGAATATCTATTGCCTAAGTTGAAAAAACTTTTTTCGGAGATGGATGCGGGTTGGTGCTACTACTTGTCTCCCGGCAAGGCCTTTACCACCGCGAACCTGCAGGCGCTTCAACTCGAGTCGCAACCGGCTCAGCTGATGTTGTCGGTGAAGAAGAATGGGCAATATCAGATCACGGCCCGCATGAAAGCTGGTGTAACCGAATTATCGATCAGTGACCATGAGTTTGAGACGCCTTTGTTTTTTGTATACAACCACCAAGCCTGGGGTTGGCCCGATAAGGAGCGCATTCGGATGGTGGAGCGTTTTCGTTCGGGTGGAAAGCAATCGATCTCAGTTGCCGCCTGGCCCGATTATTTGAAAAATGAATTGGTGCCGTTGGCGCGCCAGTTTGCGATCCAGTTTGACAAAGGCATCATGCAGGCGGTGAAGGATGAGTCGCCGGCTTTGAGCTTGTATCTGGCCGAGCGAAACGACCATTTGATCTTTCAACCACGGTTTTCTTATTTGGGATATGAAGTGACGCCCTCGGATCGGGATGAATTGATCGTACCACAGGGGGAGAAGGTCATGGTGATCCAGCGTCGGCGCGACAAGGAAGAAATGTTCATCGATCGGATGAAGGCTTTGCATTCAGGTTTTGCGTATGAAGAGTCCACGCAAACGCTGGCTCTGAAGGGTACCGAGATCCTGAAGAACAATTGGTTCTTTTTATTCGTGGATGCGATGAAGGAGTTGAAGACGCCGGTGTACGGATTTGAGTCGCTGCGAAATTTTCGTTTCAATACGGCCAAGCCACAAACGCGGGTGTTCATCAGCAGCCATACCGATTGGTTCGATGCGAAGGTTGACATTGTTTTTGGCGACCAGCGGGTAACCGTGGCCGAAGTCAAACGCGCTTTGGCGAACAATCAATCTTTTGTCCAATTGGACGATGGCAGCTTGGGTATTTTGCCCGAGGAGTGGTTGAAAAAATATGCGTTGATGTTTCGTGTGGGGGAGGGAAAGAACGATCAGTTGCGGTTGTCGAAATACCACATGACCGTCTTGGATGAGTTGTATGCGCAGCGCGATGATTCGATGCAGGAAGTGGAGTTGGAGGAGAAATATGAGCGGATCCGGGAGCAGCATCAAATCTCTTCCCTGGAGCCTTCCGAGACCCTGATGCCCATCTTGCGGCCCTATCAGGTTTCGGGTTTTCAATGGCTGAATTATCTGAAGGATGTTGGTTGGGGCGGAATCCTCGCCGATGACATGGGATTGGGTAAAACCGTACAGGCCTTGTCGATGCTGGAGCATTTTCGTCGCAGTGAGGGCAAGCTTCGGGCATTGGTGGTTTGTCCTACCACCCTCATCTACAACTGGGAAAATGAGATCCGAAAATTCACGCCCGCCCTTACGCATCGCATTCACCATGGCGCGAATCGGATCCGTACATCAGAAGCTTTGACAGAGCCGGAAGTAGTGATCACTACGTATGGAACGCTTCGGAGCGACATCAAACTATTGAGTGCTCTTCAATTGGATTATGTATTGCTGGATGAGTCGCAGGCCATTAAGAATCCGGCCAGTAAAGTAACGCGGGCAGCGGGACTCTTACAAGCCAAGCATCGTCTGTGCATGAGTGGTACGCCCTTGCAGAACAACACCTTTGATGTGTATGCGCAGATGAATTTCTTGAATCCGGGCATGCTGGGCACCATGGAATTCTTCAAGCAGGAGTTTGCCATTCCCATCGACAAGCTGGGCGAGGCAGATCGAAAAGAACACTTGCGAAAACTTTTATATCCGTTCATCCTGCGGCGTACGAAGGAGCAGGTCGCAAAAGACTTGCCAGAGAAGCAGGAAATGATCCTGTATTGTGAGATGGAAGAGCAGCAGCGATCCATTTACGATGCGTATCGAAACGATTACCGCAATCAGATCCTCGGCACCATTGAGAGCATGGGCATTCAGAAATCGCAGCTCACGATCTTACAAGGGTTGATGAAGCTTCGACAGATCTGTGATTCACCGGCCATCCTCAACGAAAAAGAAAAATTTGAAAATCACTCCATCAAATTGGAGGAATTGGCCAGGGAATTGACAGAGGGCATCGGTACGCATAAGGCGCTGGTGTTTTCGCAGTTTTTGGGGATGCTGGGATTGATTCGTGAGCGGCTGACGGAATTGAACATACCGTTTGAATATTTTGATGGCAGCACGACGGCGCCGGATCGCGAAAAGGCCATCCGCCGTTTTCAGGAAGATGATTCGGTGCGGGTTTTCCTAATTTCTTTGAAAGCGGGAGGGGTCGGATTAAACCTTACAGCTGCTGACTATGTCTACATCGTCGATCCGTGGTGGAACCCGGCGGTGGAGCAGCAGGCCATTGACCGGACGCACCGGATCGGTCAGACCAAAAACATCTTTGCCTACCGAATGATCTGTAAGGACTCGATCGAAGATAAGATCCTGCAGTTGCAGGAGAAAAAGCGTGCCTTGGCCCGCGACATCGTTTCGGACGAGACCGGATTTGTTAAATCGCTCAGCCGCGAGGACGTGGAATACCTTTTCAGTTGAGAGTGGAGGGTTGAGGGTTTAGGTTTAAGGTTTGTTGTGTAGGGTTTAATGACAATTTTCAATAGCTCAACGAGCGACCTTAAACTGAGAACTTCAACCCTCAACTCCCATCCCTCAACCGTTTGGCGTTCCAATTGTTAAAATCACCCTACCGCAACAGGCCCATGCATCAAAATGCGTCTAACTTGCGGTCTTTACCATCAATTATGAGAAATTTATAT
>JBDKIP010000117.1:0-2661 GCA_039797015.1 Bacteroidota bacterium | reverse complement strand
TGCTTGACTTGCTTCGATCCGCACCTGACACCCTGCCGATCCTGGGGGTCTGCTTGGGGATGCAGGCACTGGCCATTCACAGCGGCGGAAAACTCTTTCAATTACCGGATGTACAACACGGCATCGAAAATCCGATACGCCTCTTGCAGGAGGCGGACCGGCTGGGACTTTACCGGGGATTACCCGGCAAACTGACCGTGGGACGATATCATAGCTGGATGGTAGACAAAGACATGCTCCCACCCGAGTGGACGATCACCTCGCTGGACGATCAAAATCGGGCCATGTCCATGGTGCACGCCAGCAAACCCTGGCAAGGCGTGCAATACCATCCGGAAAGTGTCATGACCCCAGAAGGCAGACGAATCGTACAGAATTGGCTTTCGCTTCCGCCGTTCGAAAAATAATACGACAAGGTTTTAGTTTTGCATTGAAGACCCGAACTTCCAACCCACTCAGTAGTTATTCAGACATGAGAAAGATCGCCGTTGCCATTACCGGGGCCAGTGGGTCCATTTATGCAGAGGACCTGTTGCAAAAAATTTGCCAAATGAATGATCAGATTCAAGAGGTCTCATTGGTCATGAGCAACAACGCACGGGAAGTTTGGAAGACAGAGCTGGGCAATGAAACCTGGAAGGATTTTCCGGCCAGACGATTTGAAACGCATGATTTTTCAGCCCCCATCGCCTCCGGCTCCGGACAATACGACACGATGATCGTCATTCCTTGCTCCATGGGTACGCTGGGACGCATCGCAAACGGCATGTCCGGCGATCTCGTTACCCGTGCCGCGGATGTCATACTCAAAGAAAGACGGAAACTCATTCTGGTCGCCAGAGAAACGCCCTATAACCTCATTCACATTCGCAACATGGAGGCAATCACGCTGGCTGGTGGAATCATTTGCCCTGCCACCCCTTCTTTCTACTCCCTCCCCAAAACACCCAAAGAGATTGCGGCCACCGTGGTGGATCGGGTACTCGACCTGGCCGGTCTCAAACATCCTACCTTCCGCTGGGGGAATTGATCGCTGACGCGCATCACCGCCTACCACCCCACTCATCATTTTTTAGCACGCTCCAAGAGGATTGCTTTGTGGTTCAATCATTCAACCACAATCCTTCTATATGCGTGCATTCCTTCGTCCACTGGTTTTCTGTTTCGCGTTGATGATCGCTCATCAAAGCCTGGCGCAATGCACCATCGCCAGCCCGGGCGTGAAGCTGAACTTCTCCAATGCAAATTCAATTACCGGAGGATGCGACATCAACTTTGACTTGTACTTTGATATGCAAGCCAACTCAGGGGGGAAATATGTGTACGTGCACATCTGGCCAAAATCGCTCTACCCCACGCTTGCGTACAACAATCCGCCAAACCTTACTCAATTGACGAATGCCGTTGCCACCCTAGGCTTCTATCACTTCGGAGGGGCGTTGTATATGCTGAATAATTACGCCCCATTCCCGACGGTTCCGAATTTCAAATTCACCGGACTATCGATCGTAAAAGGAGCCGGCACGGTTGCCGGTACAGAGCGATTCACCATCCGAAACATCACGGTCAGCGGCATCGCCGGTTGCAGCACCCCGCAGGAACTCACGGCCGATGTATGGCAGAGCCAATCCGCCAGTGCGCAAAATGTACACTGCTTCTCACGAGGACTGAATTTCTATGCCAATGACCCCCGCATCACCGGCTTTATGATCTGTGAACTTCCCCGACAATATCGATTCCAGATCAGAACCATTGATCCCGCCGGCCTCACGGTCAACTATAAAGTATACATCGATAACGGCGATGGGGTTTACAACGCAACATCCGATACCATTGAGATCGGCAGTGGCAGCAATATTTTGCTGAACAATGAAAATTCCTTCACCTATAGCTCACCGCTGCTCGGCTACTTGCCCTATGCCAATCGAAAACCGGAAGCAGAGCGTGCCATTTGGATTGTAGTGAGTAGTCCCACCCGCGACAATACCTCTCTGGCACGGTTGGACAACAATTGCCTGCTGCTTCCCATCCAGTTGGGTCTGTTCACGGCAAGATGGAAAGAACCGCAGGTACTGTTGGAGTGGAACACCCGAACGGAAATTGACAACCTGGGTTTTGAGGTGCAACGCAAGAGCAACATCAATGATCAGTCTTTCCAGCCGATCGGATTTGTTCCCAGCAATGCCCCCTCCGGCAACAGCAGTCAAGAGATCCAATATTGGTTTCAGGATCCAAGCCCCTTACCCGGAACGGGATTATACCGACTCAAACAGATCGATCACTCCGGCAAATTCAGCTACTCTCCCATTCGAACGGTATCGGCCAAGCAACTGCTGAGCCAGATCCTCCCCAACCCGGCCGATGAACAAGCAACACTGATCTTCTCCGGCAAACAGCGCACCTATCAGGTAGAATGGATCAATGCACTCGGACAACGGTTAGGCGTATGGATCGCACGCGACCAACTGACGATACCAACCAGATCATTTTCAAATGGTATCCATCGAATAAAGATTTCGGACAAGCAAACGGGTCAATCAGAAACCCGGACCCTGCTCATTCAACATACGCAGTAGTGGTAAGCAAGGAGGAAAAAGCCCCTGACCTGGTCGGGGGCTTTTCTATTTTACGTTAAAAGAGGACGAATGGACTTACCGATCA
>JBDKIP010000116.1:0-4193 GCA_039797015.1 Bacteroidota bacterium | reverse complement strand
AAAATACGCAAGGGCGCATGATCCTCAGCGTGATGCAAATACGTCTGCTTCTGCACCAGAAATCTTATGGAAGCCAGCAACTTGATCCTCTTCTCAAGCTTTTTAAGTGGGAGCAGCAAGTACAAAACGCCTTCTTCCGAGATCAATCGGTCAATTTGCATCAACAGATCTTCAAACGGCAAGGAGGCATCGTGGTGTGCGATGTTTTTTTGAGCGTCTGGACCATTCAAGTCCCCTTCATAAAAAGGTGGATTGGAAATGATCCGATCAAATTTTGCAGTGGATTCAATGTCCCGGATATCGGATGCAATGACCCGGATCTTATTTGGCCATGGGGAAGCGCGTACATTTTCATTTGCCTGTACAGCCGACCGCTCATCGATTTCAACGGCAGTGATCTGAGCACCTTCCACGCATTGTGCCAACATCAAACTTATCAATCCGGTTCCGGCACCAATATCCAATAGGGTCAATTCAGTCGCTTCGGTGTGGCCGATCTGCTCGATCGCCCATGCACCAAACATGCAGGCATCCGTTGATACCTTCATGGCGCAATGCGCCTGATCGATTCGAAATTTCTTGAATTGAAAATACGTATTGGCCATATTACCATTCCGCCCGTGCGTTCGAACGGACATTCATATCTGAAAATTCGCCGGCGAGGAATTTGAAGTATCCCGTCATCGCGATCATGCCGGCATTGTCGGTGCAATATTGAAAATCGGGGATGTATGTTTTCCAATGGTATTTTTCGCCGTACTGAACCAGGGCCTTTCTCAGTCCACTGTTTGCAGATACACCACCTGCTATGCAGATCTCGCGGATGCCCGTTTCAATGCTTGCATTTTTTAGCTTATTCATCAGTATTCCGATGATCCGCTGTTGGATGGAAGCGCAGATGTCAGGTAGATTTTCATCTATGAACGCCTGCCGTTCCAAATCGGAGGCGATCTGCTCCGGCATGTACTTCAAGCTTTTTCCGGCGTTTTGCAAAAAATATAGAATGGAGGTTTTGAGTCCGCTGAAACTGAAATTCAGTCCTTCGATCTTCGGCTCTGGAAAATGAAAGCGATCCGGGTTTCCCTGTTGCGCATACCGATCGATGAGTGGCCCGCCCGGGTAGGGCAAACCCAACAGCTTGGCGGTCTTATCAAATGCTTCTCCTGCCGCATCGTCGATCGTTTCTCCGATCACGCGCAAGCGGGTAGGGGATTCACACAACACGGTCTGGGTATGTCCGCCGCTTACCGTCAAGCATAAAAATGGAAACGAAGGTTTCGGATCGTCGATCAGGTTGGCGATCACATGCGCTTGCATGTGGTGAACGGCGATCAGGGGGATGTTCAAGCTCAGCGATAGTGATTTGGCGAATTGTCCGCCCACCAGCAAGGCACCGATGAGTCCGGGTGCTTGTGTAAATGCGATGGCGTCCAGTTCCTTCAGCGACACACCGGCTTGATGCAGTGCGGCATCCACCACCGGTACGATGTGCTGCATATGCGCTCGGGAAGCCAACTCGGGAACGACCCCGCCGTATTGTTCATGTATGGTTTGATTGGCAATGTAATTGGAAAGGATGATGCCATCCTTGCAGACCGCAGCGGACGTTTCATCGCAGGAGGATTCTATTGCCAGAAGAGTGGGCATGTTATTTGCTTCGAATGGCTACGACTGGATCCAAGCGAGCAGCTTGTCGGGCAGGAATGTACCCGGCCAGGATTCCGACTACGATACAAAGAATGATGGCCAATAGCATGTTGGCGACGGAAATGAAAACAGGAAAATCGAGTACCTGCGTAAGTATCTGGGTAAGTGCGAATACCAATGTCAGACCGATCAGTCCGCCGATCACACACAAAAAGGCCGCCTCCAATAAAAATTCGGTGAGGATCACGTTCCCTTTGGCCCCAATGGCTTTTTTCAGTCCGATCTGGCTGGTCCGTTCCCGCACGGAGACGAACATGATGTTGGCCACTCCAAACATGCCTACGATCAGCGAGAGCACAGCGATGGCCCACCCACCGATGTTGAGGTTTACAAAAATGTCGCTGATCGCGGCACTGAAATCATTGATGTCGTTGAGTGAGAAGTCATCTTCCTGCGTGGGACTAAGCTTGTGCAATGCCCGCATGGTACTCATCAGGTCGTCCTTCAATTGCTTGCTGGAAACATAGTCTTGTCCCTGAACCATGATCAGTGGCTCGGCTCGGCGACCATCCATGATGTTTCGTCCCATCCGGTAAGAAGTGAGCAGACTCTGATCGAATTGCCAGCCACCAATGAACGTGCCACCTTGTTTTTTGATCACACCCGCAACCGTAAATTTCTTACCCCGGGTTGAGATCAATTTACCGATGGCTGCCTCCTGGCCTCCGAACAATTCCTCGGCCACTCGATGTCCGATCACTGCCACCGCACTGCCGGATTGAAATTCAGATTCCGTCAAGTATCTGCCTGCAGAGATGTCTACCGGTTGTATGTCGTTGAAGTCCTCCGAAACACCATAGAGCTGGATATTCGATAGCTGATTGCCCTGGTAATCAACTTTATCCTGTGCGCTGATCTTGAACGCGACGTACTTGGCCGAGGGGGTGCGCGGCTTGATGCCCTGCATTTCCTCATACTTGGGGGCCGGGCGGTTTACGAATTTCCACCAAGGGTAGTTGGGGCCACCACTGTAGTCCCATTTGTCCACGTAGATCGTATTCGTCCCCAATGTTTTCACCTCATTTTGGATGTTCTGCTCCAAGCTGTTAACTGTAGCCAGGACACTGATGATGCAGAAAATGCCAAAAGTGACCCCCAGGAGGGAAAGAAAGGTTCGAAGTTTGTTCTTCCAAAGCTCTTGAATGGCCATCAAGAAGCTGCTACCTACGATCTCAACAGTGCGGCGTACCATGGGGCAAATTTACCGATTGGGAATGGCTTTCGGCAATGATTCTGTTACCTTTGCGGCCGTCCATGAAGTACACCAACGAAATCGAACGCCGTCGCAGTTTTGCGATCATCTCGCACCCGGATGCCGGTAAAACTACCCTGACCGAGAAATTCCTTCTCTTCGGAGGTGCCATTCAAGTGGCCGGCGCGGTGAAAAGCAATAAGATCAAGAAGCACGCAACCAGTGACTTCATGGAGATCGAACGGCAACGGGGGATCTCGGTGGCTACTTCGGTCATGAGCTTCGAATATCAAAACACGCTCATCAATCTGTTGGACACACCCGGGCACAAGGATTTTGCGGAGGATACTTACCGGACACTGACCGCAGTGGACAGTGTCATTCTGGTGGTGGACAGTGTAAATGGGGTGGAGGATCAAACCCGTCGACTCATGGAGGTTTGTCGCATGCGTGACACACCCGTGATCGTATTCATCAACAAAATGGACCGCGACGGGAAAAATCGTTTTGATCTGTTGGAAGAGATCGAAAAAGAATTGAGGATCCAGTTGCATCCCATGACCTGGCCCATCAACAGCGGAAAAGATTTCAAAGGGGTATACAACATCGACGCACAAAGTCTGTTGTTGTTCAGTCCCAATACCAAAGCAGACGCCGACGGATTGTCGATCACTGACCTCTCCGACAAACTACTCGACGAAAAATTAGGAGATCGCGATGCGGCACAACTGCGAGAGGACGTTGAGCTGGTAGAAGGCGTTCACGGCAAGTTGGATCTGGATGCATACCTGGCGGGACAAGTAGCACCCGTCTTTTTCGGCTCGGCCATCAACAATTTCGGGGTCAAGGAAATGCTCGATACATTCATCCGCATCGCGCCAACCCCCCGGCCGCGCCTGACCACTACCCGTACCGTCGACGCACAAGAGGATAAATTCAGCGGATTTGTGTTCAAGATCCACGCCAACCTCGATCCCAAACACCGTGATCGGATCGCTTTCCTTCGGGTGTGTTCCGGAAAATTTGAACGAAACAAGTATTATCACCACGTTCGGCTCGATAAGGATGTTCGGTTCAGCAATCCCTATTCTTTTCTTGCCCGCGAAAAAAGTGTGATCGAAGATGCTTATTCAGGCGACGTGGTCGGCTTATTCGATACCGGAAATTTCAAGATCGGCGACACGCTCACCGAGGGGGAAGATTTTTACTACACCGGCATCCCTTCTTTTTCTCCGGAGATCTTCAAGGAAGTAGTCAACAAGGATCCGATGAAGACCAAACAGCTCGAAAAAGG
>JBDKIP010000115.1:0-4386 GCA_039797015.1 Bacteroidota bacterium | reverse complement strand
GCACCGCCCGCTTTAAACCACTCAATTTGTTGTGCATTGTAAGAGTGGTTGGCAACGATCGTATCAGCAGACCCATCGGCATGGTTCAATACGATCGACAAAGGATTACCCGGTGTGAATTCGGTCAAGCCATTTACATCGATCACATCGTCTTCACGAATCAGATCGTAATCAGATTTATCGGCGAATGTCAACGCCAGCATGCCCTGCTTCTTCAGGTTGGTCTCGTGAATGCGGGCAAAGGATTTCACCAACACCACCCGAACACCGAGGTGACGGGGCTCCATGGCCGCATGCTCACGGGAAGATCCCTCCCCGTAATTCTCATCCCCCACCACAATCGTACCAACACCCGCAGCCTTGTACGCCCGCTGTGTATTGGGTACCGTTCCGTATTCACCGGACAATTGATTTTTGACAGAATCTGTTTTTTCATTGAAGAAATTCATCGCACCGATCAGCAAATTATTGCTGATGTTATCCAGGTGCCCGCGGAACTTCAACCAGGGACCTGCCATAGAGATGTGATCGGTCGTGCATTTTCCCTTTGCCTTGATCAGCAAGCGAAGTCCCTTAAGATCCACCCCTTCCCAAGCCGCAAAGGGATAGAGCAATTGCAAACGCTTGCTATCCGATTTAACATCCACCGCCACACCGCTGCCATCTTCGGCAGGAGCCTGGTATCCGGCATCCTCCACGGCAAAGCCTTTGATGGGCAGCTCGTCACCGCTTGGGGGATCCAACTTCACGGCTTCGCCTTTGTCATTGATCAGCGTATCGGTCAGCGGATTGAAGGTCAAATCGCCGGCGATGGCCAAAGCTGTCACCATCTCTGGTGATGCAACAAAGGCAAGTGTGTTGGGATTGCCATCGGCACGCTTGGCGAAGTTTCTGTTGAAAGAGTGAACGATGGTATTGCGCTCCTGCTTCTCTGCACCCATCCGATCCCACATCCCGATACAAGGTCCGCAAGCATTGGCAAAAACGGTTGCACCCACTTCCTGGAACAGAGACAGGTATCCATCGCGCTCTATGGTATAACGCACCAATTCACTTCCGGGTGTGATCGTGAATTCTGATTTCAATGTAAGGCCCTTCTCCTTTGCCTGCTTGGCTAAGCTCACGGCGCGGCTGATGTCTTCGTAAGAAGAGTTCGTACAGCTACCGATCAATCCCACTTCGATCTTGTTGGGCCAATTGTTTTCTGCAGCCGCTTGCTTCATTTGGGAGATCGGGGTAGCCAGATCGGGCGTGAATGGACCATTCAAATGCGGCTCCAATTCACTCAAATTGATCTCGATCACTCGATCGAAATATTTTTCAGGATTGGCATACACTTCCGAATCCCCGGTCAGATATTCTTTGATCTTGTCCGCTGCCTCAGCTACTTCTGCCCGACCCGTTGCTTTCAAATAACGGCTCATGCTTTCATCATATCCGAAGGTGGATGTGGTTGCCCCGATCTCGGCACCCATGTTGCAGATGGTTCCTTTGCCGGTACAACTCATGGCAACGGCCCCTTCACCGAAATATTCTACAATGGCATTGGTTCCACCTTTTACGGTCAAAATGCCTGCTACTTTCAGGATCACATCCTTGGGGGAAGTCCATCCATTGAGCTTACCCGTCAATTTAACGCCGATGAGTTTCGGCATCAACAGTTCCCAGCTGAGTCCGGCCATCACATCACAAGCATCTGCCCCACCAACCCCAATGGCGATCATTCCTAAGCCGCCGGCATTCACGGTATGGCTGTCGGTACCGATCATCATGCCGCCCGGAAACGCATAGTTTTCCAGCACTACTTGGTGGATGATCCCGGCGCCGGGTTTCCAAAATCCGATTCCGTATTTGTTTGAAATGGAAGAAAGAAAATTATAGACTTCCTCGTTGTCCGTAACGGCTTTGGCCAAGTCGGTCTTGCTCTCTTCCTTGGCCACGATCAGGTGATCGCAATGAACAGTGGACGGAACGGCCACTTTTTTACGTCCGGTGGTATCGAATTGCAACAGGGCCATCTGCGCAGTGGCATCCTGCATGGCCACCCGATCGGGTGCGAAATCCACATAGTCCTTTCCCCGGGCATATTCGCGCACGGGCACGCCCGACCACAGGTGTGCGAAAAGGATCTTCTCGGCCAATGTCAGCGGACGCCCCAATGCAGCACGGGCAGCGTCTACTTTGGCAGGCATTTCGGAATAGGTTTTGCGGATGAGGTCCAAGTCGAATACCATAGATAAATTGTTTAAAGGATTTGGCGGGGCAAAGGTACTTAGAGAAGGGGAAAAATGGCACCGAAAACGAAATCCTTCCCGAAAACGAAATCTTTATATTTGGAATATGAACCGGCTGAAAGATTACATCGAATGGAACGCCTTTGGGGTTTGTACCGCCATTGGCGACCGGCTGGGCATCGCCCCCGGTAAGATCCGACAGTTTTTCATGTACACCTCCCTCCTTACCATGGGATCACCCGTGATCATATACCTGATACTGGCTTTTTGGAGAAACATGCGAAACTACGTCTGGGCAACCAAGCGAAATCCCTGGCACTACCTGTAATCAACAACATTCCTTCAGGACCTCCATCACGTGATCCAGCTCCTCTACGGTGTTGTGACGACAAAATGAAAACCGAACAGGTACACGCCCAGCCCCGGTACCCAAGGCCTGGATGACATGACTCCCGATGTCGGCACCGCTGCTACAAGCACTACCACCTGAAACACAAATCCCGCGCATGTCCAGGTTCATCAACAGCATCTCTGTGGCCGGGGTCCGCGGAAAGGAGGCATTTACCACCGTGTACAAACAGTTTCCGTGAACATCTCCGTTAAATAAAACGTCCCCTCTGCTTTCCAACCGATCGATCAACGCAGCACGAAGAGACAGGATGTGTTTTTGATCAGCTGTCATTCGAGACTCTGCCAATTCCAGTGCCTTGGCAAATCCGACCACCCCGTAAAGATTTTCCGTGCCCGCCCGCATGTTCCGTTCCTGGCCGCCCCCTTCGATCATGGGCCGGATCTGCACATCCTTGCTGATGTAGAGAATGCCCACGCCTTTGGGACCATGGAATTTATGACCCGCCCCCGTGGCAAAGTGAATGCCCGGGTGACTCAAATCAATCAGATAATGCCCAACCGTTTGCACCGTGTCGGAATGAAAGATCGCGCCATGCGTCACACACAGATCCGCCACCGCATGCAAGTCGATCAAATTACCGATCTCATTGTTTGCATGCATGAGCGTGACCAGAGTTTTCTCAGGGGTTGTCTCCAACAACATGCTTAAATGATCCATGTCAATGTGCCCGTTGGGCAGCACATTCACCAGCTTCATTTTTGCGTGCCCGTCTTTAACCTGTCGCTCCGCTGCATGCAACACCGCATGATGTTCCATGGGAGACGTGATGATGACCCCACAGCCCAGGTCGTGTACGGCCGTGTAGATCGCCATGTTGTCGCTCTCGGTACCACCGCTGGTAAAAAAGATCTCACCGGGTGTCACGTTCAACGAACGAGCAACGGATTTGCGTGCGTTCTCAATAGCCAGCCGACTTTCCCTTCCATAAGAATAAATGGACGATGGGTTGCCGAAATGCTCGGTCAGGTAAGGCATCATCGCCTCCAGCACCAGTGGATCGAGGGCCGTGGTGGCTGCATTGTCGAGGTAAATTCGTTTCATGATGGCTTCGCAAAGATAAGCATCAGGCCAGCGCCTCGATGTCGTTCATGATCTGACGGGCCAGCCGCTGCGCGGCTTCGGCCGATCCACTCTCGGCGTATATCCGAACGATCGGCTCGGTGTTGGACCCCCGCATGTGCACCCAATCATCTCCGAACTCAATGCGCAATCCGTCTTCCGTCAGCATGGGCTGTCCCGCATATTTCTGCTGGATGGTTGAAAAAACCAAGGGTATATCCAATCCTGGACGGAGGTCGATCTTGTTTTTGGAGATGTGAAAATCCGGATACCCCGATCGTAAGGAGCTCATTGTACAATTCCGTTTGGCCAACAAGGTCAAAAACAAACCGATTCCGATCAATGCGTCACGTCCGTAATGAAAATCCGGTACGATCACCCCACCATTTCCTTCCCCCCCAATCACAGCATTGACCGCTTTCATCTTGCTCACCACATTCACCTCCCCTACCGCGGCGGCATGGTATTCGCCTCCATACTGACGCGTCAATACTTTCAAGGCCGCCGTACTGCTCATGTTGCTGACCGTGTTGCCCGGTCGTTGCGACAACACATGATCGGCCACGGCCACCAACGTATATTCTTCGCCGAACAAACTGCCGTCCTCATTCACAAAACAAAGCCGGTCCACATCCGGATCGACCGCTATGCCCAAATGCGCCTGATGGGTGACCACTGCAG
>JBDKIP010000114.1:0-5587 GCA_039797015.1 Bacteroidota bacterium | reverse complement strand
CCATGTTTGCGTAAATAATCACCAGCCAACCACATGATCTTGTGTGGTGCACCTCCACATTTCACCGCGGTATGGGCGGATGTAAACACGGCCTTTCCGCCTTTGAGATTTTTCAATACCTCCCAGGTATAGGGTGCAACATCGAATTTGTAATTGGAACAAACGCCGTTTTTCCCGAGCGTTTCCGGCAATCCTTTTACCTCTTGCCAATTCATCTGAATGCCAGTGGCTATGATCAGGTATTGATACGCGACAAGGGAGCCGTCGCTGAGGGTTACTTGATTTTTCGCCGGATCAAAGGAAGCAACACGGGCGCGGATCCATTCCACGCGCTTGGGCATGACCGAAGCCTGGCTGCGTTTCGTTTTTTGGATGTCATAGATCCCGGCACCAACCAGCGTCCAAGCCGGCTGATAATAATGATGCTCGCTAGGCTCCACGATGGAAATCTGGAGATGTTTATCTCTTCTCAATAATTGAGATGCGGTGGAGATGCCGGCATTGCCACCACCCACAATGAGGATCTGGACGGATTTCATGTTCGTTGGTTTGAGCACCAAAGGTCCTTTTTGTATGGGGCAATCCGAGTGACAGAAGTCACCCAATAAAAAAGCCCGCCGAGTCGGCAGGCTTATATCATCATTGGTTTTTCTTAGTGAGGTAAACGATCCCGCAGCAGTCCATAGGTCCAGGTACCGGCAATCGCGCTGAATAGGGTTACAATTACGGCTAAGGCCCCCGAACCGATCTGCGCAAAGAGCGGACCCGGACAAGCACCCGTCATGGCCCAACCAAATCCGAACAGCAATCCGCCATAGATCTGCCCCTTGTTGAATTTCTTGTCCTCCAGCTTGATGGGTTCACCATCAATCGTTTTGACATTGAATTTCTTGATCAGAAAGATACTCAGCATACCCACCGCGATCGCAGATCCGATTACCCCAAACATGTGAAAGCTCTGCAAGCGGAACATCTCCTGTATGCGATACCAGGAGATCACCTCCGATTTGATCAGGATGATCCCAAACAATATGCCCGCTACGGCATATTTCCATTTGGTGTAAATCGGTTCATCCAATTCGGATTGATTCACGCACATGGCCTTCGAGCTGCGCACTTCAAAATCTGTATCGACCGGAACCGATACATAAGGACGTTCACTGTTTTCGTGCATCGACATATCTGAAAGATTAAAGCGTTAGTAAATAAGGGAGAATGAGATTGGCCATGATGAATCCACCTGCCATGAAGCAGCACGTAGCCACCAGCGAAGGCCATTGCAGGTTGCTTATTCCCATAATGGCATGCCCGGACGTACATCCACCTGCATAGCGCGTCCCAAATCCAACCAGGAATCCACCGCCAATCATCAATACAAATCCGCGTAAGGTTAGCAAGGAATCCCAAGAGAATAAGTCAGCCGGAACCAGTCCGGTTGCTTCTTGTACCCCGTAGCTGCTTAATTCAGCCGTCAATCGTGCATCTACTACAGGGGCTGCACCCGAACTCAAGAAATGAGCAGCGAGATAGCCCCCCACACCCACCCCAAATACGAAGAACAGGTTCCAGATCTCTTTTTTCCAGTCATACTGAAAGAAAGGGATCTTGGCAGGTACACAAGCAGCACACACGTGACGAAGCGAAGAAGAAATCCCGAAGGATTTGTTTCCGATGATCAACAAGAGCGGAACGGTGAGTCCGATCAGCGGTCCGGCCACATACCAGGGCCAGGGGTCTAATAACCAGGAGGGCATACGTTATGAATTTGATTGCAAAAAAGAGATTTTGATTGATAAAAGTCAGTGACAGATGTCACATCCAACTCATTTTCCTCGAGCCGCCAGAATCGGTTTGAACGGACCGAGTTTGTGCTGCTGTTCAGAGAATCCGTCGGCATACGGGCCAAACGGATGGTCGAATGGTTTCTTGGCTATGTTGGGCCAGTCTTCCGAAAATTTCTTCTGTGGCCTCGGCATGCTGTTCACATACGCCGATACATCCCAGGATTCCTCCACACTCAGCTTTGGATTGCCCGGCATTGCCTGGTTAAAGGGCATATTCGTGTACACATAGCCGGCCATGTTCGACAATCGGAATAATCCGGCTGAAACATTGTAGCTGTTATCGCCCCAAAGCGGCGGATACTCGTATTCATTGCCCGCGAGATTCAATTGACCCTGTCCATCGGCGCCGTGGCAGGACTGACACTGGTTCTGATAAACAATCTTTCCTTTTGCCGGATCAGCTGCACGGTCGAGGTATTTAAGCTTCGGGATGCCGCTTCCTTTTGGTTTGGCATCTTTTGGCACATCCTTCCCCAACCATTTGATATAGGCATAAATGGCCTGGTACTCACGGCTGTTGCTGTCGGGTGCAATACCATTCAAGCTTCGTTCAAAACAATCACTCACGCGCTTGTAGATGGTTTCCATGCTGCCACTACGATCTCGGAACTTGGGATAGGTGGAGAACACAGCACTGTAATTGTTTCCATCGAGGCGCTTCCCTGCTTGCAAATGACAGTTCTGGCAATTCATGCCATTGCTGATGGCATTTACGGATCCGTTTGGTCCCAGGTATCGCGCGGTATGCGCGATCAGGTCCTGTCCGTACATCACCAGTTGCCGCTCTTCTCCGTGCAATTCCTGATCTACAAACAAGCTAGGAGCGATCCAGCTGCTGTCGGCTGGTGGAGCGGCAACTTTCTTTGAATCGCTTGATCCGCGGGGTATCGAGAGAAGTAACAAAGCCGCCGTGATGCCTAAGATCACATAAAGGATGCTGTTGGAGGGGATGTGCTGTTTCATACTTGATTATCTGAATTCATACGTGGTGCCCTGAAGCTGCGTCAGCAGAGTGGCAGGAAAGTCGGTAGCGGTAGCCCGGTTTTCCAGTTTGGGGGCAACCGGAGAATGGCCTTTCAGGTATTCTTCGATCACGTCGTGCATCAATAAACCGAGGCGTTTGGGTTCTTTTACTTTTTCCATTCGACAGATCGTATCATCCGGATCGCCTTCGCGTTCGCAGGCCACGATTCGGTATTCTTTTGTGAGATCGATGGGTTGTCCGCCCACCTTTACCCAGTTCACCCGTTTGCCGTATTCATTGTTGATGGTGAAATTAACTTGCATGCCTGCGTATCGAACGAACCAGCCACCGAAACGTTTGGATGGATCTTTTGCAAAGGCATTCTGCAATTCTTTTTCGAGCCAGTCCCATACTTGCTTCCCCGTTACGACGCCTGTCTTTGCCTCACTGTCAACCGGCAACATGTTCCATAAAAACTCTTTGGTGATCTCGGCAGTTCCTTTTTGCGGATCGATGGCCAGGGGCTGACAGAAACGGAATCCATTGCTGAGGGCGATGTCGGGTTTGAATTTCCATTGAATGGCATCGGTCAGCAAATTGTCCATCGGTGTCTCCATCACAAAATACCGAACCAGCGGGGTAGTGGTGGTGCCGATCACGCGGTCCAGTTCAGCTGCAAAAGGCTTGCGCGCTTCGTCCACCATCTGCTGTACTTTTTTATTGGCGGGATATTTGGCCGGATCCACGTCCATCAATGCATATTGGTAGCTCTTCATCTTTCCGTTCTCTACTTCAATGTCGAGTTTGCCAAGGAAGGATCCAAAGGCACCGCATTCGACCACCTTGGCATATTTTCCTTCGATCGGCACACGAATGCGTTCGTGGGTGTCGGCGCCGATGATAAAGTCGGTTCCTTCCAACGCGGGATTGTTGGCGAGTCCGACTTGTTGGGCCAGTCCCATGTGGGTCATCAAGATCACGATGCCACAGCCCTCCACTTCGCGGAGCAGTTTGATGTACTTGGCTACATTGGTATCGGCATGGGCGAATCGAATGCCTTTGCTGTAGCCGGGCGATTGTCGTTTCGGGATCAGGTGGTCAGTGTATCCGACAAACCCGACTTTAACACCGGCAATGTATTTGGTCCAGTAGGGCGGAAAGATCAGTTCGTTGCTATCGTCGTGCCACATGTTCGCACAGATCTTCGCCGCATGGGCATGGCCCATGTCGTACAACATCTTGTGTTTCTTGTAAACCACTTCCCAGTTTCCGGGAAGGATCAGGTCGTAATTGAATTCATTTAGGATGGGAATGAGCGCTTCTCCCTCGGTAAGAGAGGCAACGGCATGACCATGGAAATAATCTCCGCCATCCAGCAGCAAGGTATTGCTCGGGTTCTTTGCCCGCAACCGATCGATCATGGTTTTCAGCGTGGATAAACCTCCTCGCTTTCTGTAGACAGCCTTTTCATTTTCCCAAAAGAACTCATCGTGTGTGTTGAGCTGCGCGTGCAGGTCGGACGTAATGAGTAAGGTAAGTTTGTTGCTTTTGTTTGATGCGCTTTCTTGTTCGTTTGCCGCGGCGCTGAATGGAAGCTGAACCGTTGCAGCTAAACCAGCGAGGGCCGATCGTTTCAGAAAGTCACGGCGTTGGGGAGAATGTGGTTTGGGCATGACGATTGTTTGAGCGGTAAAATCTTGGATTTATGGGTTGTTTCTGGTGACAGAAGTCACAGACCCTCATGAGACCATAAATTACGTCATTGATCTTAGAACTGAAAATTCAAGACCCAATTCCACTGACTCATATTCACTTTGTTGATCACATAGCGCAAAGACCCATGTGTATCGCCGAGACCCTGTTTGTAGACATAGAGCAATTGCATGTCCAGTCCCTTCCAAAATCGTTCAAACCGGTAACGCAGGTCGATATTCAATTGTCTATACGAGGGCATCCCGTATTTATTCAGTCGGTAGTTCAATACATCGGGCAGCTGATATTGTCCGATGGCTAAGGTCGCTTGCAAGGGTTGACGAGACGATTGATATTGTAATTTTCCTACTACGGCATGCACATCGCCCAACCCTTCATTCCGCTCGCGGGGCAAAAACGTGAAGAATGGGTCACGGCCCCACTCCCGGGGCATCAGGTATCGTCCGTCTTTAGTGATCCGCGTATAATTCAAGGAACTCTCCCATTGTTTATTCTTCCATCCTACGCGCAGGCCAAGAACATTCGAATGCCAGTTTCGGGTGATATATTGTTTGGCAGGATCGGATTGATCGCCGGTGCCGGTAGCATCCTGACGGATCCATTGCGCGCCTGCGAAAAGAGTGCCGCTGGACAATTTCTTCTCCTGCTCTATCTGAAGCAAGGAGCTGTTGAAGAGATTGTCGGTGAATTGATTCCACCATTGGCCTTTGAATCCATTTTTTTGAAATTGAATCGAATGAAGGAAGATCCCCTTGGTGTGAAGGTTTCCGGCATAATCGGCCCGTTGACCGTTTTCATTTACTCCCATGGAGTAGACGCCGATGGATTCTTCGACGGAGAACCATCGTACGGTTCCTCTTGGAGACACGCCATAGATAAAACCACCGCGGGCCTGCCAATTTTTTTTTAGATTTCCATTCGGCCCAAAACCCTTCAACTTCGGTAGGGCGCATCCTTCCGTCCTGCAAATTGATGAAGGGTGTGTTAAGCAATTGCTTACCCAATGTAAGGGTGGTTTGCTTGTGGCGATATCGGATGAATAACTCCTCCAGTCGGTCGAGCTCGG
>JBDKIP010000113.1:0-3636 GCA_039797015.1 Bacteroidota bacterium | reverse complement strand
AAGGTGGTGAGCATGGCCGTGGTGTTCTTGGCTTCCACCAAGCGACGAGAGATCGTTTTGCGCAGGTTGCTCATTTTTTCTGCGCGAACGGTGCGTGCGTTCATCTCCGCTCCCTTGAACGCGATCTTGCCAGGTTGTGAGAGGGCTGCCAACACATCGTCCTTCAGGATCTTTCCTTGTGGACCGGATGGCTTCACCGATTTCGGATCTACATTCTTATCGGCGATGATGGCAGAGGCAACGGGGCTCGCTTTGATGTCATTGGGCACCGCGGCTACCGGCGCCTCGGTGGGCATGGGAGGCGGTGTTGGTGCCTTAATTTCTTTAGGAGGAACGGGGGTCTCGCTCTTTGCAGGTTTTGCCGCTGTTTCATCGATGCGGGCAAGGAGGTCGCCGATGTTCAAGGTATCGCCCTCTTTGGCCAAATGCTCCAGCGATCCGGCTTTTTCGGCATTCACCTCAAAGGTTGCTTTCTCACTTTCCAATTCGGCAATGACTTCGTCTCGCTCCACATAACTGCCTGGGGGTTTAACCCATTTAAGCAAGGTGACTTCCGTGATGGATTCGCCGATGGTAGGAACTTTGATGTCGGTCATAGCCAGAAGGATTTATTTAGATACTGAATGCCATTTGTATGATCTCCGATTGCTCTTGCTGATGCACTTTTTGAAAGCCCGTGGCCGTTGAAGCGGAGGACTGGCGGCTGATCACGCCGAAGGGGAATGATTTCAGATTCATCTGCAAGAAGGATGCAGCGCCCATGTTCAGCGGCTCTTCCTGTACCCAGAACCAAGTTGCCTTGGCGTATTTCTTTTGAAGAGCGTCTACTTGTTTTTGCGGGAATGGATACAATTGCTCGATCCGCACGATCGCCACATCACTGCGCTGTTCCTTATTCTTTTTATCCATCAGATCAAAATAGATCTTGCCGGAGCAGAACAAAACTTTTTTAACGGATGCAGGATCAGCTGAAACATCATCAATGACTTCCCGGAATCCGCCATTCGTGAACTCCTCCAGTGATGAGTAAGTCGCGGGCAGACGAAGATTTGCCTTGGGTGCGAAATTCACCAATGGTTTTCGGAACGGCCAAGCCAGTTGACGTCGAAGGGCGTGGAAGAAATTTGAAGCGGTGGTGATGTTGGTAACAACAATGTTCAATTCAGCCGCCAGCTGGAGAAAACGCTCCAAGCGCGCACTGCTGTGCTCCGGTCCTTGTCCCTCATATCCGTGTGGCAACAACATGGTCACTCCACTCATGCGGTTCCATTTTTGCTCACCTGCCACTATGAACTGATCGATCATGGTTTGCGCTCCATTGGCAAAATCACCGAATTGTGCTTCCCAGATCACGAGTGACAAGGGATCGGCCATGGCATAACCATATTCAAACCCAAGGACCGCATACTCACTGAGTAATGAATTGTATAGTTGGAATTTACCGGTGGCCTCGGGGATCTGTGAAAGGCGGCTGTAGCTTTCCGCTGTTTTTTCATCCCGCAAAATGGCATGCCGATGGGAAAAGGTACCACGCGCAACGTCCTGTCCGCTGATGCGAACCGATTTTCCTTCTGTAAGCAAGGTTCCGTATGCCAACAACTCGGCGGTGGCCCAATCAATTTTCTTCTCTGTGTCGTAAAGCTTGATCTTATCCTGCAGCAGTTTCTCCACTTTGCGCAGGGGCTGAAAGCCGGCAGGCCATTTCATCAGGGCCTGAAAGACCGACTGTAATTTTTCCGGAGCAATGGCCGTGTCAGGGGATTGATCGAAATCGAGAATGGTAGCCCTTCGCATTTTGTTCCATTCCATTTCCGGCGCCTGATAGTGATATGGAAGGGGATTTTGTTTGATCTCGTCCAAACGCTCCTGAAGGTCTGACCAGAACTTCTTTTCCATTTCCTTGGCCAGATCCTGAATGGCTGCCTCACCTCCTTCCATCAATTTATGGACATAGGCTTCGCGTGGGTTGTGATGCTTCTCAATCAGCGAGTACAATTGGGGCTGTGTGAATTTCGGATCGTCGCCCTCGTTGTGTCCGTGACGGCGGTAGCAAAGCAAGTCGATGAAAATATCACTTTGAAATTTTTGACGATACCGAACAGCTATCTCCATGCATTTGAGGACGGCTTCTGCGTCGTCGCCGTTCACGTGCAATACGGGTGCTTGTACCGTGGCTGCCAGCGAGGTACAATAGTCGCTGGTACGCGCGTCGTCAAAGTCTGTGGTGAATCCGATCTGATTGTTGATGACCAAGTGAATGGTTCCGCCGACGGAGTATCCTTTGAGTCCGCTCATCTGCAACACTTCGTACACGATGCCTTGTCCGGCAACCGATGCATCACCATGAATGAGCACGGGAAGTACTTTGTCGTATTGTTGATGACAGATCAAATCCGATTTGGCACGAGAAAATCCGGTCACCACGGGGTTCACCGCCTCCAAATGCGAGGGATTGGGCATCAGCTTCAGGTGAATCGTCTTTCCCTCCGGGGTTTTCACTTCGCTTCCGTACCCCATGTGATATTTCACGTCGCCACTACCCATGGTTTGATCGAGCTGCGCGGTGCCTTCGAACTCACTGAAGATCTGTTCATAGGTTTTGCCCATGATGTTGGCCAGTACGTTGAGTCGGCCGCGGTGTGCCATGCCGATCACTACTTCCTGCACCTGCTCACTGGCAGCGGTATTGATGAGCGTATCCAACGCAACGATGGTGTTTTCTCCTCCTTCGAGCGAGAAACGTTTTTGCCCCACGTATTTGGTGTGCAGGAATTTTTCCAGGATCACTCCTTGATTCAACTTTTCGAGTACCCGTTTTTTCTTTTCGATCGGAACGGATTGTACCATGGCCTGTTCGAAGGATTCGGTCATCCACTGCAATCGGTCGGCATGGCGCATGTAGGAGAATTCTACACCCACCGGACCGGTATATGTTTCGTTGAGTTTGCGAAGAATGTCATGCAACGTAGCGGCTCCGAGTCCAATCCATTTACCTGCCTGAAAAACCGTTTGATGATCTGCATCGCTCAATCCGAAATGAGCAAGCGACAAACGTGCATCGCGGTCCTTCCTCGGACGAATGGGATTGGTTTTTGCGATCAAATGCCCCTTCTTGCGATATGCGTCGATCAATTGATAGACGGCCCATTCTTTTGCCAGATCTGAATCGGCAGAAAGGCCCGTTGAAGCAGTTGATCCTGCTGAGCCGGATTCCACGGCATAGTCAAACCCCTGAAAGAAACTGACCAGGTCGGGATCAACCGATTGGGGGTCTTGCAAAAAACTCCGGTACAGGTTCTCGATGTACCCGGGATGAGAGTTTGTGATGTAGGAAAAATCCTTCATGGAAAACGGAATTGGATCAGCCGATCAGCCGGCATGAAAACCGTTGCAAATATCGGGCGAAAAAACCTAAAATGGGGTTCAAAATGAGGGTTTTAGCTGTCGGCTGTCCGATGTCCGATGACAGATGCCAAACTTTCAACTTCACCGGACTTTGGACACCGGACACCCGCCTGTCAGCGGTCCGCAGTCGACGGTCAGCAGCCGACACCAAGTGGATCGTCATTTTTTTGGATAAACTGTTTCAAAGGCATACCTTTGCCCTCCTTAAAAACGAATTCATGGCCAATCACA
>JBDKIP010000112.1:0-4097 GCA_039797015.1 Bacteroidota bacterium | reverse complement strand
CTGGAAGTGCTCAAACAAGCCAGTTTTTACATCGTAGCGGTGCCCACTCCAGTGGATGAGCACAATGTGCCCGACCTGACGCCTGTTCAGCGTGCATCGGAAACGGTTGGGAAAGTGTTGAAGAAAGGGGATTATGTGGTGTTTGAATCCACCGTGTATCCAGGATGTACGGAGGAAGATTGTTTGCCGATCATTGAAAAATTGTCCGGATTGAAGCTGGGTGTTGATTTCAAATTGGGTTATTCGCCTGAGCGCATTAATCCGGGGGACAAGGAACACACGCTTGCCCGCATCGTAAAAGTGGTGTCTGGCTCGGATGATGAATCATTGGAGCAGATCGCGAAAACGTATGAGTTGGTGGTGGAGGCCGGCGTGCACCGCGCTTCCAGCATCAAAGTGGCAGAGGCGGCCAAGATCATTGAAAATACACAGCGAGATGTCAACATCGCGCTGATGAATGAACTCTCAATCATTTTTGATCGGATCGGCATCAACACGTACGAAGTATTGGAGGCGGCCGGAACAAAATGGAATTTCCTCAAATTTCAGCCGGGGTTGGTGGGTGGTCACTGCATTGGGGTGGACCCCTATTATCTGACGCACAAGGCAAAAGAGTTGGGCTATCATTCCGAAGTGATCCTGGCGGGTCGAAACATCAATGATGGCATGGGGCGGTATGTCGCGAATAAAGTGGTTCAGCATTTAATCCGCCACATTGGTGATCCTCGACAGGCTCGTGTGTTGGTCAAGGGGGCTACTTTTAAAGAAGACGTGAGCGACATCCGGAATTCGAAGGTTAGTGATGTAATAAGGGGGCTGCAGGAATTTTTTGTGCAGGTAGATGTGGTGGACCCACATGCTGACTCGGATGAGCTGATGCATGAATATGGATTTGGGCTGGCGGAAAAAGTAGGGGAGGGGTATGATGCAGTAATCGTTCCGGTACCCCATCAGGCGTACCGTGGATTGGATGATGCATATTTTGCCTCCATCACCAAACCACATGGACTGGTGGTCGACTTAAAAGGAATTTATCGAAATCGAATTGATAGCAGAACCTATTGGAGCTTGTGATGCAGATCGAAACAACTTTCATTGAGGGACTCAGCATTATCACACCGAATGTGTTTGAGGATGCCCGTGGTTATTTTTTTGAGTCGTATAATGAATCGGCTTTCCTCAAAAGCGGATTCTCCCATCATTGGGTGCAGGACAATCAATCCTCCTCAAGCCGGGGCGTGATACGCGGGTTGCATTTTCAATCGCCTCCTCATGCACAGGCGAAGTTGATCCGCGTCATTCAGGGAGTGATTTTGGATGTGGCGGTTGACATTCGAAAAGACTCACCGACCTATGGAAAACATGTGGCGATTGAATTGTCGGCCACCAATAAAAAACAATTCTTGATCCCTTCGGGTTTTGCACATGGTTTCTCCGTGCTCTCCGAAAGGGCGGAAGTATTGTACAAGTGTGATGGTTTCTACAACAGAGATTCAGAGGGAGGGCTGCATTATGCCGATCCGGCCCTTTCTATTGATTGGGGCTTGCACCCCGGAGAGGCCATCGTTTCAGAAAAGGACAAGGTGCTGCCGCTGTTGGCTGAGTTTCATTCACCGTTTTGATGTATGAAAAAGATCAAGGTAGTTGTGACGGGTGCACAAGGTCAGTTGGGTAAATCGATCCGTGACCTGGCAGACCACTATCCCGAATATCAGTTTACATTTCTGTCCCGATCGGACATGCCCATCCATCATTTTGAATTGGTGCGTGAATTTTTGGAGGGGATACGTCCGGATGTAGTTATCAATGCGGCCGCATATACTGCGGTGGATCGGGCCGAGCAGGAGAGGGATTTGGCCTTTCAAGTCAACGGCGAGGCAGTAGGGGTCTTGGCTGCTTGGTGTGCGAAGCATGGTACTAAGTTCATGCACATTTCGACCGACTATGTATTTGACGGAAATGCTGAAACGCCTTATGTCGAGACAGATGCAACCAATCCCCAATCGGTTTATGGGGCCTCCAAATTGGACGGAGAGCAGCAGGCCATGCATTATTGTCCGGACAGCATCATCATTCGTACCTCTTGGGTATACGCGCCCCATGGCAAAAATTTTGTGCGCACGATGATCGGGCTGTTGAAGGAGAAAGATGTCATTCGGGTGGTGAATGATCAGATTGGTGCCCCTACGTATGCATTGGATCTGGCTCAAGCCATTTTAGACATCATTCGATCCAACAAATGGACACCCGGTATTTATCATTTCAGCAATGCCGGACGGATCAGTTGGTATGATTTTGCGGTGGAGATCCAGCGACGGATCGGCTCCCGTTGTCGCATAGAGCCAATCTCAACAAGCGAATATCCCACCGCTGCCAAGCGACCGCATTTTTCGTTGCTCAGTACGAAAAAGATTGGGTTGAATTACGGCATTCAGCCGCGTTTTTGGGAGGATGCGTTGTCCGACTGCTTGAACAAATTGACCTGATCAAGTTTTCCAACCTGTTCATCTGACTCATACAAGAAAAACCAATTCAGTTGGATGAGGATCATGGCGATCAATAGCATCTCTACGAAGGTCCAATAGTTCGAAGCCGGTAGCGTGATCCAGGCATAAATGATCCCACAGATCAAGTTGATCAACAGTACATAGTAGTACGTTTTTTCCAAAAAACGGTTGATGGGCAGCCATCCGAAGATCAGGCTGCGCAGCCATTGCATGGGGTAGCTCACGATCAGCAATACACCCAAAAGGGAGATGGAGGTTAGGGTGATGATCGAAAATTTCATCAGGGGCTTTTCTGCATCAAACCAATTCATAAATTCTACGCAGAACTCGTTGGTCAGAAAATAAATGGTGGTATTGATCAGCAGCGCCATGGCCATGATGCTGAAAAAGTGAAATACGGTTAGTATGTAGTTGCGTTGCCTCAACGTTCCGGGTTGGTAAACAAATTTATCCGTTTTCTAATGCAAAACGACCGGCTGATGCCAGTCGTTTTGCTGTTGACCCATAAGGATTCGAACCTTAACAGACAGAACCAAAATCTGTAGTGCTACCGTTACACCATGGGTCAATCCGGAGAGGGTGCAAAAATAGTGTGGGGAGCGGTTCCTCCCAAACATTTTCCGCGGGTATTTAGGTGGCCTGGATGAGGTAATATGTTTTTTTGCCTCGCTGCACCAAGATGAATTCATGTTGAAGCAGCAGCTTGTCGTCTAGTTGGAAATCGATTCCTTCGATTTTTTTTCGGTTGATGCTGATTCCGCCTGCCAGAACCATTTTTCGGGCTTCTCCCTTGCTTGGGAGAATGCCGGTAACTGCCAGGAGACTGACCACGTCGATTCCTTGTTCCAGCAGACGGCGTTCGAGGGGGCAGGTAACCACTCCCTCAATCGACAATAGATCTTCTCTGCTGAGGGACTCTGCGGGGGCGGATTGTTGTGCAAAAAGTTTTTCGGTAGTGATCTGAGCGGTTTGGAGCGCTTCCGGCCCATGAACATACTCGGTGAGGGAGGCGGCAAGCTGTTTTTGTAGGATCCGTTTGGAGGGGTCCTTTTCGTGAGCGTTCTCTAGTTCTGTAATGCCAGCTTTGTCCAGGAAGGTGAACAGCCGGATCCATTTTTGGGCATCGGTGTCGCTGGCATTCAGCCAGAATTGATAGAATTGGTAAGGAGAGGTTTTTTCGGCAGCGAGCCAAACATTTCCTGTTTCTGTTTTACCAAATTTTCCTCCGTCGGCTTTGGTGACCAGAGGAGTTGTGAAGACAAAGGCTTGTCCCCCGCACTTGCGTCGGATCAGTTCAGTTCCCGTGGTCATGTTCCCCCATTGATCGCTTCCGCCCATTTGCAATTTGCAATTCAGATGATTGTACAGCCAGTAGAAATCATATCCCTGCATCAATTGGTAGGCAAATTCGGTGTAACTGATTCCGGTATCTCCTTCAATGCGCTTTTTGACGCTGTCTTTTGCCATCATGTAGTTGACGGTGATGTGTTTACCGGTATCGCGCAGAAAGTCGATGAAGCCGATTCCCTTGAACCAATCGTAATTGTTCACGAGTAGGGCGGCGTTGGGAATGTCGGGGCGGAAGTCGAG
>JBDKIP010000111.1:0-4194 GCA_039797015.1 Bacteroidota bacterium | reverse complement strand
CTTGCTTTGCAAACACCTCGGTGCCAGACGTGGAGTTGCAGTACCGAAACTGGATGAAGTCCTTTCAATCCGAGACTTTCACTGTGTTGTTGCCCGGTGCGGGTGAATTAAAAAAAGAGGTGGGAGGGCAAACAGAATGGAAACCCATTCAGCCTCCATCAATGGATACCGCTTCGGTACCACTGCTTCCACTCTCAGCAGATCACTTGCATCGTCGATGGGATTCTCTTAGTCGATTCGCCTTGATCTTAACCGGCATTGCGTTGGCTTTCATCGTTGCGCTTGCCGGGCAAAGCGGATTGAATACAAATGCTACACGCTCCAGTTGGCCGGTCAAGCAAGAACACCAAACGGACCGTCCCTTGCCCTACCGTGAAATTCGTTGATGATTATGTCTGATCAAATCCATTATGAATGTTGCCCGATATGCGGCGGGCAGGAATGGGATGCCATCTTCTCCGTGGTGGATCAATTGGTGAGCAAACAAGCTTTTGATATCATTGAATGCAAACGTTGCGGGGTGCGGATAACGCAGGACGCTCCGGGTTTGAGTGCGTCGGGTGCCTTTTATGCATCTGACGCCTATGTTTCCCACTCCAACACAAATAAGGGGCTGATCAATCAACTCTATCAGCTGGTACGTAAACGTACCCTTTCTCAAAAAGTAACGTTGATTGAATCTTGCACCGGGCTGAAAGGTGGTCGACTATTGGACGTAGGAAGTGGTACAGGTGCTTTTGTGGCTGCACTACGTCACGCCGGTTGGAGAGCCGATGGCTTAGAGCCGGATCCAACCGCCCGTCAAGTGGCAGCGAAGGATTTTGCCATCACCCTGATGGAATCGGATCAGTTGTTCAAATTGCCTCCCGGAGAATTTGATGCCATCACCCTTTGGCATGTGTTGGAACACGTGCACGACTTGGATGGATACATGCAGGCCTTTCGCCGATTGCTGAAGCCGGGCGGAAGACTGTTGTTGGCCCTTCCGAATCATACATCTTTTGATGCAAACCATTTTCAACGATGGTGGGCTGCATATGATGTGCCCCGACATCTCTACCATTTTGCACCTGCTTCGATCCGACATCTGGCCCAACGGCATGGTTTTGAATGTCGGTCCATTCGTCCGATGTGGTATGATGCCTTTTACATTTCCTTGCTGAGTCACCAACACAAGACAGGAAGCAGTCGTTGGTTTTCGTCTTTCTGGATCGGCATGCGCTCCAACTGGAATGCATTGTTCAACCGGGAGCGAGCGAGTTCACTGATCTATGAGCTCAAGCCGATTTAGTTTGAGAACTGGATCTCATACAATTCAGGCCACCATTTACCGGTGAGGTAAATTTTGTTTGTACTGCTGTCGAAGGCGATCCCATTGGGTACATCGGCCTTCGGATAAAGGGATTTGTTTCGGTTCCACCATTCGGTCAGATCGGCTTTTGCCACCACTTCCCCTGAACGGGGATCGATCTTCAATACATAAGGGTAGGTGTACTGGTTGGCATAAATATATCCTTGGATGTATTCCAATTCGTTCAGGTTGAAACTGGGTGCACCTGCTTCCATCACTTGCTGGGTGCGCAGAAGGCTGAAGTCATTCGGTCGGTAAAAAAACAATTCACCGCTTCCGGTGCTGACGATCAAATTGGTTCCATCATGGGTGATCCCCCAACCTTCAAAGGGCACATCGAACTCTTTGATCTTTTTCAGATCGGGTAGTACGTACACAAAAACTTTTTTTTCCTGCCAGGTGAGTTGATAAATCGTGTCGTGCAGGATGGTAATTCCTTCTCCAAAAAATTTCTCCCCCAGCTTCACCCGTTGCAATGTGGCACCGCTGCTCAAGTCCACTTTTTTCAATTCCGACCGACCGTAATTCCCGGTTCCTTCATAGAGTCCACCTTTATACATGACCAATCCCTGTGTGTAGGCCGCGGTATCATGCGGATATGTTTTCACGATGGAGTACCCCAGGATCTTGGTGGTGGTGGGACTCCCATCCAGCGATCCTGTTTTGGGCTCCTCACAGCCAAAAATAAACAAGGCCATGATAATGAGGAGGTTGTGCAGGTGTAAGCGCTTGGTATTCATCAGGGGCAAGGTACAAGTTCTCGCGGAAACGTAGTTTTCGTAAAATTACGATAGGGGAAACCCCTAGCGAATCGTATTTTTTCTATCTTTACACCGTCTTCAATCGGCTTCGGCCGAATTCCGTACCAACCCCAACCCTTAGGAACTATGAAAGCGTTCCGTTTATTTTTTATTCTCTCGCTCTTCCTGCCCAGTTTGGTCAGGGCTCAGATGCATTGCGCAGGAGCGGATTATGAGCAGCGCCAAAAGCAATCGAATCCCACACTTTCTGATCAGCTGATTCAGATCGAAACCTCGATCCGTGAAGGCGTGGAGCAGGGGCAGTGGCAACGCACCCAAGAAGGTACGTTGGTCATCCCCGTTGTGTTCCACAATCTCTATCATCTCCCTTCGGAAAAGATCACCACCGAGCAGGTGCAGGCGCAGTTGAAAACACTTAACGATTGCTTTCGGATGCGCAATGCGGATACGGTGAATACAAGAGCCGTGTTCAAATCGTTTGCCGCTGACTGTGAGATCGAATTTCGGTTGGCCATATCCGATCCGAGGCGACGTGCCACGACGGGCATCATCCGTACCTATACGCCCATACAATCATGGAAGATGGGGGACGACATGAAATTTTCGGAGAAGATGGGCGCGGATGGATGGGATTCTAAGCACTACCTGAACATCTGGGTTTGCCGCATGGAACGTTTTGCCGGATACAGCAGTGTATTGGGTACCGATGCAAAACTGGACGGGATCGTGTTGGATTTGGGGGCAGTGGGTGGCGGACAAAAAACATTGGTGCATGAAATCGGACATTGGCTGGGACTCAAACATCTATGGGGCGATGCGCATTGCGGTGACGATGGTGTTTCCGATACGCCCAAACAAGCCAGTTATACCATGGGTTGCCCTAGTACGGTGCGCATCACCTGTGGGAATAACCCCACAGGCGACATGTACAACAATTACATGGATTTCACCAACGACGCCTGTATGACGATGTTTACGGAGGGGCAAAAGCGCAGAATGCGTTCGTTGTTGGCTGCAGGGGGATTGCGCAGCAGTCTGATGAGCTCCGCCGGGTTGAAACTTCCCTTGATCGCAGAGATTCCCGTGGCACAGGAAGACCCCACTTGGCTGGAACCTAAATTATTCCCAAACCCTGCTCAGACATTCGTGCAATTGGATCTTTCCTATGACAGACGTTGGGTGGGGCAATCCTTCCGCATCATCGATCTGCAGGGACGTACTCGGATACAAGGAACCTTTACTTCTGTCATTCAACGATTGGAGCTGGGTAACCTGGAAAAAGGGTATTATCTGCTTGAAGCCCGACGTGCCGATGGGTTGGTGTATAAAACCAAGTTCATGAAATTGTAATTCCCCTTCGCGTGGGATCAAATAAAAAAGAGGATGCTTTGGCATCCTCTTTTTTTATGAGCTGAATCTATTGATCAGAGGTGAATGGCCTCCCCATAGGCCACTTCGATGGCGTCCTTGACGCTTTCGCTGATGGTGGGGTGGGGGTGAATGGAATTCAATACCTCGTGATAGGTTGTTTCCAGTTTGCGCGCCGTAACGGTCTGGGCAATCATTTCGGTTACATTGTATCCGATCATGTGCGTGCCCAACCATTCGCCGTATTTGGCATCGAAGATCACTTTTACAAATCCTTCGGTATGGCCGGCTGCAGAAGCTTTGCCGCTGGCACTGAGCGGGAACTTACCCACTTTGATTTCGTAGCCGGCTTCTTTTGCCTGCTTCTCTGTATATCCGACGGATGCGATTTCCGGTATACAATAGGTACATCCCGGAACGTTGTTGTAATCGATGGGCTCCGGTTGATGATGGTATTTGCGCTCGTTGTATCCGATGGATTCCACGCAATTGATTGCCTCTTTGCTGGCGACGTGGGCCAAGGCTTGCCCGGGGGTGCAATCCCCGATCGCATAGATGCCCGGAACGTTGGTCTGACCGTATTTGTCTACAAGGATCTTTCCTTTTTCAGTTTTGACTCCCAATCCTTCCAATCCGATTCCTTCAATGTTGGCTACCATACCGGCAGCGCTCAGGAGGATGTCGGCTTCCAGGGTGATCTCCCCGTTGGCGGTC
>JBDKIP010000110.1:0-2535 GCA_039797015.1 Bacteroidota bacterium | reverse complement strand
ACAGGCCTTCAGCTTTTTGCCATTGGCAATACCACCACAGTATTCATCGCTGTAGATAAATTCCTCTACAGAAATGGTCATATCGATCTCGTATACGCCGGGCTTGTTGAGGTTTCCGCAGGCGGAAATCAGTTTGGTTCCGGTCGACTTACCGATGCCGATCTTGGCGTACTCCTCTCCTCCTTCGTTGATGATGGGCACGACCGCGGCGATGGTTTCGACATTGTTCACAACAGTTGGACAACCCCAAAGTCCTTTCACCGCCGGGAAAGGAGGTTTGATGCGCGGATTTCCGCGTTTGCCCTCGAGTGATTCTAATAAAGCAGTTTCCTCGCCGCAGATGTATGCACCTGCTCCTCTTTGTACATGGATGTCACAATCGAATCCACTACCCAAAATATTTTTTCCGAGCCAACCATGGTTGCGGGCTTCGGCGATCGCTTGTTCGAGGATGTCAACGATCCACGCATACTCGCCTCGGATATAGATGTAAGAGTTGTTGGACCCAAGTGCAAAAGAGGACGTAATCATCCCTTCAATGAGCAAATGGGGAATGAATTCCATCAAGTAACGATCCTTGAACGTACCCGGCTCTGATTCATCGGCATTGACCACCAGGTAACGAGGAACTCCCTCGGGCTTGGCCAGAAAACTCCATTTCATGCCGGAAGGGAATCCGGCACCGCCACGTCCACGCAGTCCGCTTTTCTTCACCTCTTCGGTAACCTGATCGGGGCTCATCGATTTCAGTGCTTTTTCCACACTGCGATAGCCGCCTTCCCGACGGTATACATCGTAGAGACGTATGTTCTCTACGTGCGCTTTTTCCAATAATAGTTTTCTTCCCATGCGATTACTTTCTGCTTTCAGCAATGATTTGATCCACTTTTTCGCGTGTCAAGTGTTCGCGATAATGTTTGCCCATTTGCATCATCGGCGCGTATCCACAGGCACCCAAGCACTCTACTGTTTTCAGGGTGAAGAGTCCGTCGGAAGTCGTTTCACCAGGACGAATACCCAGTTTCTCCCGAACATAGTCGATGATCTCGTCGCTCCCATTTAGCATGCAGGGACCTGTCTGACAAACCTCAAACACATGCTTTCCGACGGGTTTCAGGTTATACATCGAATAGAAGGTGGCCACCTCGTAGACCTCGATCGGTGTGATCTGCAGCAGGGAAGCCACATAATCGAGAATCTCGGTGGAGAGCCATCCGCCGAATTCATCCTGTGCCAAATGCAGCACGGGAAGCAACGCACTTTTTTGTTTCCCTTCGGGATAACGGGCCACCAGTCGTTTCACTTCGGCCAGGGCAGTATCTGAAAATTGAACAGGCATCTTTTTTATGATTTTATGCATCCAGTTCTCCGGCGATCAAGTTCAAACTACTCATGGTCATGATGGCATCACTCAACATGGATCCCTTGATCAATTCTTCATAAGCTTGATAATACACGAAGCAAGGCCGACGGAAATGCAAACGATACGGCGTGCGGCCTCCGTCGCTGATCAGGTAAAATCCTAATTCGCCATTACCACCTTCCACCGCGTGATATACTTCTCCTTTGGGAATCTCTGTCTCTCCCATCACAATTTTGAAGTGATAGATGAGGGCTTCCATCTTGGTATATACATCTGCTTTTTCAGGTAGATAATAGGCAGGGGCATCGGCGTGATAGACGTCCGCTTCTTTCCCCTTGAAGTCTTGCACTTTGCGATAGGCCTGCTCGACGATGCTCAGGCTCTCCCACATTTCGCGTTGACGCACCAACCAACGATCATAGTTGTCGCCGGTATTGCCAACGGGTATATTGAATTTGAAATCTTCGTAGCTGGAATAGGGTTGGTGTACGCGGAGGTCATAATCGACGCCGGCCGCGCGCAGGTTGGGACCGGTAAATCCATAATTCAGCGCGCGCTCGGCCGAAATGCCACCGGTGCCTTGGGTGCGGTCCATGAAAATCCGGTTACGGATGAACAGGTCTTCAAATTCTTTCAGCACCACCGGGTATTCCTTCAGGAACTTTTCGATCTTCTCAAAAGCTGTGTTGCTGAAATTGCGTTCGAATCCGCCGATGCGTCCCATATTGGTGGTCAAGCGTGCGCCGCAGATCTCTTCATAGATTTCATAGATCAACTCGCGGTATTGCATCACATAGAGAAATCCGGTGTAAGCACCGGCATCCACCCCCACGATCGAGTTGCAGATCAGGTGATCGGAGATACGGGCCAACTCCATGACCAATACGCGCAAGTAATCGACGCGCTTGGGCGTTTTTACCCCGAGTAATTTCTCGCAGGTCATGTGCCAGCCCATGTTGTTGATGGGCGAAGAACAATAGTTGAGTCGATCGGTCAGCGTGGTAATTTGATAAAGGGGGCGACGTTCGGCCAGTTTTTCAAAGGCGCGGTGGATGTACCCGATGGTTTGTTCAGTAGAAACCACCCGCTCACCATCCAATTCCAGGATGTTCTGCATCACGCCGTGGGTGGCGGGGTGGGTTGGCCCTAGGTTTAGGGTGGTGGTGGTTTTT
>JBDKIP010000109.1:0-4152 GCA_039797015.1 Bacteroidota bacterium | reverse complement strand
AATCGAACACTGAAGGTTGCCCCATCCGCAACAGAATAAAGCGTTTGCGCGAATTCCTGGAACAATACTTTCTCTGCCTCTTGAAATCCGTCTAAATACGCAAAGTTTCCATTGCCTCTTTTCGCCAATGACTGGATCTTACTATCCTTATAATTCCCCATCCCCACGCCGAGGCAAGTCAGGTAGATTCCCCGCTCACTCTCCCGTCCAATCATCTCCTCCAGTTCCTCCTCCGTTTTAGCACCTACGTTAAAATCGCCATCCGTTGCCAAAATGACCCGATTGTTCCCACCCGGAATGAAATGCCGACGCGCAACAGAGTAGGCAAGTTTGATCCCCGATTCACCGGGCGTGGCGCCACCCGCCACCAATGAATCAATGACCTTGCGGATCGTATCCTTTTCACCACCGGAAATGGTATTCAAAAGAATATCCGTAATGCCCCCGTAGGTAACGATGGCTACCGAGTCCTTGTCGCGCAGATGGTCGATTAGTCTTCGGAAGGCTGATTGCAACAGGGGCAATCGATTGGGTGTGTCCATAGAAGCCGACACATCGATCAAAAACGTAAAATGTGCCGGCGGCAACGTATCCAGGTCGAGCACGCGGGCATTCGCCTGAATGAAGAACAATCGATTATTGGGCGTCCAAGGACAATCCGTAAGCCGCGTGTTCAGCTGAAAAACCCGACCACTGTCGGGCGGCTGATGCCCCAGGTTAAAATAATTCAGCATTTCATCGATTCGGATCGCATCTACCGGTACACGTGTTCGCTGACGAATGAATCGTCTCAAATTGCTGTATGACGCGCGATCGACGTTCAGTGAAAAGCTGGTATTTGGAAAAAGATCAGCCTTTACCAAGCGATTTTCCAACAAGTCAGCATACGTTTCATTGCCGGTCAGCCAACCACGCGATTCCAACCGGTTCCAACCCATGGTAAGGGAAGACAGCGTGTACTTCGGTCGACCATCCACTGCTCGCTGCATTGTCACCTGCACATATTGCTCAGGCTCCCATTTTGCCGTCAACGCCTGAAAGCCATCCAGATAAAACTGAAAGGAATCCACCGCAGTGGAGGATAGAATGGAAAAGGTTCCCTGTTCACTGGTACGGTACAGTTGCCCGGTCGATAACTGAAGAATCCGAACATTGGGGACGATCAGACTTTGCTCATCCTTTACCACCCCCCTGAACGTGTATGTCTGGGCAGTCAAAGCGACTGCCCCCAAGTTGAAAAACAATATGATGAACGCTCGTAACAACAATAGAAATTACAATTTTGTATCAATCCATCATGGTGCAGCCAATTGATAGATCGAATCGTGCTGCCGGCCCCAACCATCATAATCCAATCCATATCCCACCACAAACTTATTCGGAATCACGAAACCGACATAATCCAACGTGAGCGGATGCACCGTGGCCTCAGCCTTGTGCAACAACGTCGCAATTCGAACAGAGCGAGGTTGTTGCTGCATCAAATGAGGAAGAAACTGAAAGAGTGTATTGCCCGTATCCACAATGTCCTCCAATAAGATCACATCCCGACCGGCCAGATCTGCCTCCAAACCGATTGCTGTTGTAATGCTCCCGGTAGAACGCATCCCTTTGTAAGAAGCCAGCTTGATGAATGAGATCTCCGGCTCAATGCTCAAATTCCGCATGAGGTCAGCGGTAAACAGAAAGGATCCGTTGAGAATGGAAAGGAAGAGCGGGCGAGTGCCGGCATGATCCGCACTGATCTGTGCAGCCATTTCTTTGACGCGGGCCTGAATCACTTCGGCATCCAAATACACCTCAAATGCCTTGTCCAATATTTGTATTCGTTGCATATGCGTTAGTTTGAAGATCCGGAAGCCGATCCATCCATTGCATGAACGGCCACTTGATCATATTGATGTAATTGATACAATTCGATCATGCGCAATAAGGCCGACGGATACTTGGGTGAGGTCGCATAGCCGGCACGCTTCAATCCGTAGACCCATCCTTTGTAGTCAAGGGGATCCAACTTGAAAAGTGAGGCATAATGAGGACGTGTTCGAAGAAACTCGGAATGATCGCGGTACGACTCCTGCACGGAGTTGTACTTGCGAAAACATTCATGAAGGAGATCATCGGTGTGGGAGATGGTGGGGCCTGTCCATTCTTTTTTGCATTTGATGCCAAAATGATTGTTTGCCTCTCTAGCCAACCGGCTCGTGCCCGCCCCAGACTCATAAATCCCCTGCGCCAAGGTGACGGATGCCGGAACACCGCTCCGATGCATCTCTTCAATGGCCAACGCCTTGTATTGAGCAATGTATTCCAGCACGCTGGCGGATGGCTTTTCCATTTCAGCTGATTGGGCATGACCAAACACCCCGGTAAAAAACAGTGCCAGTGGCAGCAAGAAACGCATGTATTGCTCCTTCTTCATTTTTTTCGAATTAACATCAACCCATCCCGTAACGGGATAGGCAATTGTTCAACCGCTTCGCAATCCCTCACCACCTGAACAAAATCAACCAGGGCTTTGGCATTTTTCCCTTTCACGGGTTCAGCCAAAACCTGACCATGGAAGAAGATGTTGTCAGCTAAGATAAATCCGTTCGTCCGCACCCGAGGAAGCACGGTGTTAAAATATTCAACATAGGAGGTCTTGTCCGCATCGATGAATACCAGATCCCAGCATTCCACCAAATCAGGCAGCAATGTCCTTGCATCACCCATTAGCAATCGGATTTGATCCTTGTAGGGAGATCGGTCAAAATACCCCCTTGCGACCGCTGCATCGGCTTCCCGAGATTCGATGGTGAACAGCTGACCGTATTCGGTCAATCCACTGGCCAGACACAATGCACTATATCCCGTGAAGGTGCCGATCTCCAAAATTCTTCGGGGGCGCATCAGCTTACTGATCATCGACAAAAACTGCCCCTGTTGCGCGCCACTCAGCATGTGTGCCTCCGGATGATGGGCGCGGGTCTGCGCCTCAATCTCCTGCAACAACGAGGGAAGCGGGCTTACCCACTTATCCATGTACACCTGCAACTGATCCGGTATCAACGCATCCATAGGTGCATTCATTTCTTCTTGTAGGAAATCGACCAGAGGGCGACAAAGGTCAGCAGCCCATTCAGCAAAATCAATTCGGGTCCGATCTTATATCCACCAAAAACCGCAGCAGAGAGGTCATTCAGCCCAAGTTGAACACCGAGTTTCCCCTCATAATAAGCCGGATTGGAAAGCAAATCCAACCCAAATGCCAACAGCGGACCCAGCGATGCCAACCAAGGCACCCAGCGCTGACGCAAACTTCGATTGGTCAACATGCCGAACGCAAACAATCCCAACAACGGACCATACGTGATTCCCGCAAATTTGATGATGAACTGGATGATCGACTTGTCATTGATCACCTTAAACAACATGACCATGGCAAAAAACAGCACGGCAAAGGACACATGCACCCAAAGTCGAATGCGTTTTTTCTCCGCTTCGGAACGAGCCGACTCACGAAATCCGAGCAGATCGATGCAGAAACTGGACGTCAGAGAAGTGATCGCTCCATCCACACTGGGAAACAATGCCGAAATGAGCGCAATGATAAATATGACACCGATCGCCCCGGAGAAGGTTTCACCCAAGGCAAGTGACGGAAACAGGTCATCCCCAACAGCCGGCACCCCATTCAAGAGAACCGGATGCTGTGCCGCATAGAGATATAAAACGCCTCCCAGGATCAAGAACAGCAAATTCACCAATACCAGAATACTGCTCATGGTCATCATGTTCTTTTGCGAAGCACCCAGCGTGCGCACACTGATGTTCTTTTGCATCATCTCCTGATCCAATCCCGTCATCGTAATGGTGATGAACATGCCTCCTAAGAATTGCTTCCAGAAATAACCCGGATGCTGTATGTCCCAATTGAAAATTTTTGTGTACCCCTTGTCGCTCAATTGAGACCAGGCAGTCCCCAAATTCAGATCCATCGTCTGCAACAAAACGATCAAACACACCACCAACCCGATCAACATGCCGGAAGTCTGCAGCGTATCGGTAAACACGATCGTCTTCACCCCCCCTTCAATGGTATAGAGCATGATCAAAATGAGAATGACCAAGGCGGTCAGCCAAAACGGAATGCCCAAACGGTCCAAAATG
>JBDKIP010000108.1:0-4783 GCA_039797015.1 Bacteroidota bacterium | reverse complement strand
ATCAGTTTTTGTTGGATGTAGGGACTGAGTTTATGGTTAGTGAGTTGGGTGTTGGAGAGGTTGTGCGCGCCGGAGATGGTGCCGAGGCATAGGTTAGAGCCACAGCTACATTCAAACGGTTGGTCCATTTTCCATTCAGTGGAAGGGTAGAAAAAACGGAGTTCTTCTCCGATCGCAATGGGCTTAATGGCCAACAGGGTCAAACTTTGCAGGTCGAGGAACACATTTGGGTCACAGCTGTGGTTCAGGTACTTCAGGTGATCGGGTTCAAATTCGAAATGTTCATTTTCGCCGATTTGCACAGTGAGATAGGTGGGCGTGGCTTGAATGGACCGAATGGAAAATTCGATGAGTTGTTCATTGCGCGCGAAGGATTGGGTCGCGAATAAACCCTGTTGTCCGCTGGTGGGATTCAACCGCACCTCGAAACAGGGATACGTACAAACGATATTGTATTCGTCGGACAGACGCATGGGGTTAGTGCACGTAAGGTATATATAAAAACAAATCAATTCACTGATATGATCCGTTAGATTATCCAAACCAAATGCACATTTAATGGAGGATATCCCTCGAATGGGAATAATTTTGCCCCTTCGCTTCAATGCCCATCAAGCAAACCATATTATTATTCATCTCTTGCTTTTCATTTTTGAATGCGTCTGCCCAATGCGGTACGCCCATCACCAATCTTCCCTACCGGGAGGGATTTGAGTCGACCAACGGTTCATGGGTGTCTGGCGGTAGCGGCAACAATTGGGCTTGGGGTACCCCCAATAAAGCGGTGATCCGTTCCGCGGGAGAAGCAAATAGATGTTGGGTGACCGGCGGATTGACGGGCATCGGCTATGCCGCTTCGGAAGCTTCTTGGTTGCGATCACCTTGTTTTGATCTCTCCGCAATCCAAAATCCCTACGTGGAATTCATGATCTTTTGGGACACCGAACAGCAGTTCGATGGTGCGTCGCTTCAATATTCACTGGATCAGGGAGCTAGCTGGATAACGGCAGGCACTGCGAGCGGACCCAAAAACTGTCTGAATGAAAATTGGTACAACCAGGGTACCGTCACGTATCTATCGAATTTGACGACGGTCCGCGACGGTTGGTCCGGCACTGCACAATCTACCTCCGGAAGTTGTCGCGGCGGCAATGGCAGCGGCGGATGGGTGCGGGCCAAACAAACCCTTCCCGTTTTGGCTGGTAAGCCTTCTGTACAATTCCGCTTCATTTTCGGCGCGGGAACCATTTGCAATAATTTCGACGGATTGGCCATCGATGATTTTTATGTTGGGGAAGCCCCGCCCAATCAGGCGGATTTTGACATCGTATGCGTGACGGGTGATACGGTAGATTTCACCGATCGCTCCTTGCCTTGTCCCCAGCAATACAATTGGGATTTTGGCGATCCTGCCTCCGGCACGAATAACACCAGCACGATCAAAAACCCGCGACATGTTTTTTCTGCACCGGGTACGTACACGATTAAACTGACGACGGCCGGTCCCAATAACGCGCCTTCTACTCAAACAAAAAACATCACGATTCTTCGGGCCAATGCGGTTCAAAAAAAGCCGGCGGATTGTGTGACCGATCAAGGCGGACAGGCCGAGGTGTTTGTGCAAGGGTCGGGCGGACCATTCTTATATAATTGGAATACGATTCCGGCGCAGGTGACATCCGTCGCTTCCGACCTGTCGAGTGGTATTTATCTGGTTCGTGTTTCGGCGACCGGGGCTTGTCCCGTTACCGACACGGTTCTCATCGTAGTCGACAACAACTGTGGTGCCATCCGTTTTCCGTCGGGCTTCACGCCCAATCGGGATGGAAAAAATGATGGATTCGGTGTGCTGGGCGGATTGGGCAGCATTCAAGAATACCGCTTGACGATCTACAATCGCTGGGGACAAGAAATATTTACCACCACCGATCCTTCAAAAAAATGGGATGGCTTAGTTAGGGGCATAACCGCCGATCCGGGTGCATATGTGTGGATGGCGGAGATCACGTTACGCAATCAGCCGCTGCGAAGAGAAAAGGGAACATTCGTGTTGATTCGATAGAGGAATCGTATTTCAATTGTCTATTTTTGACGGATGTCCAACCGTCCCGTCATTTGCATTGGTGCTGCACTCGTCGACGAGCTTTTTCATGCCACCGATGAATTGTTGCTAGCTACCACTACCGATGCCACCGTCACCAAAACGGCCGGAGGGGTGGCCCGAAACATTGCGCATCAATTGGCTTTGCTGGATGTGCCGGTCCAATTGATCACCGCCGTGGGAAGCGACAGCGACGGCGAGTGGATCAAGCAGGTTTGCCGCGCTGCGGGGGTGGGACTGGACGCGATCATCACCAAAGACGGACTCAACGGCAAATACACCGGTATCCTGAATCCGGATGGCTCTCTTTTTACCGCCTTCCTGACCAATGCCGCGAATCACCTCATCACTCCCGAACACCTCGAGGCCAATCGCGATCTTTTATTGACTGCCTCTTATTTATTGGCAGATGCGAACATTCGCGTCGATACCGGCGAGTGGCTAGTTCGCTTCAGCAGAGAAACAGGCATTCCATTTATCCTTGAACCGGTATCTGTTCCGCCTGCCCGAAAATTCAAAGGAGCTGATCTGAAGGGATTGTATTTGATTACCCCCAACGAAGATGAATTGCCGGTGATTTGCTCAACAGAGTCCACCCTCATTCCGCATCAGATCGAGGAATTATTGAACCGAGGGGTACAACACATCTGGTTGCACAACGGTAAGAATGGCTCGTCTCTTTATACAAAAGACAAAGTAACCAACCTGCACGCGCCTTCAATTGAAGTGGTCGATTGTACGGGTGCGGGCGATGGATCATTGTCCGGATTCTTATTGGGAAAACATTTGGGTTGGTCTGACATCGATTGCATGCGACTGGCGCATAGTTTATCGGCCGAGATCTTGCAGGTGAACGGCGCTATTGCCACTCATTTGGATCAGGAAACCTTATTGGGCAGAGTTGATCATTATTTTCCAACCGCATGAACCAGTATCTCCACATAAATCCCGAAGTCGAATCGGCGCTACGATCGAATAAACCGGTTGTGGCGTTGGAGTCGACGATCATTTCGCACGGCATGCCCTATCCGAAGAATGTGGAGACGGCGATGCGAGTAGAACAAATTGTTCGAGACAATGGAGCCGTTCCGGCAACCATCGGCGTGATGAATGGAAAATGTGTGGTGGGCATGACGCGCGAAGAGATCGAAACGTTCGGACAAGCTTCGAACGTATGGAAGGTGAGCCTCCGCGATCTTCCATATGTGGTTTCTCAAAACTTACTGGGCGCTACCACGGTAGCGGCAACCATGCGCATTGCATCCATGGCCGGTATAAAAATATTTGTGACGGGTGGCATTGGCGGTGTGCATCGCGGGGCGGAAAACACGATGGATATTTCAGCAGACTTAATGGAGATGGCACAAACAAATGTGGCGGTTATATCAGCTGGTGTTAAGTCTATTCTTGATATCGGATTGACACTTGAATATTTAGAAACACTGGGTATTCCGGTCGTTACCTATGGTTCGGATGAATTCCCTAGTTTTTACTCGAGGGAGAGTGGACATACATCACCCCTTCGGTTGGACACGCCGCAGGTAATTGCGAAGATGTTATCGGCTAAATGGTCGATGGGGTTGAACGGATCGGTGTTGATCGCCAATCCGCTTTCAGCCGAAGCCTCCATTGACCGAAACGAAATGGAAGATCACATTCAGCAGGCGCTAGATGCTGCCGCTACAAATGGTATCAAAGGCAAAGAGGTAACACCTTTCTTACTCAAGTATATTGCCGACCATACGAAAGGCGAAAGCCTTGAGGCGAACATTGCGTTGATCTGTTCCAATGCAGCCTTGGGGGCGAAGATTGCCGGGGCGCTTGTCGGTTGATCTATTTCAGCAGTGGTGATTTCGCGATCATGTAAGTAACGCCAGGCATAGCGATGGCCCGGTCCTTACTGAAATTAGAGAGTAGGTTGAATTGGGGATAGAGTAAGACCTTACCGGTTTTATCCAATACACCCCAAATGAATGTATCCTTATAGCCGATCAAGCCCCCCTCTCCCACATTCAGCTCATCGTATTTTGCCGGAACTACCTCTTGCCCGGTCTTATCGACTAACCCCCACTTCGATGTTTTTAAATCTTGCACGCGTCCGAATCCGTTGCTAAAAGTCAGTGCACTTCTGTAGTTTGGAGGTGTTACCCATTTTCCTTTTACATTGATATACCCATAGTTGCCAAACCGTTTGCGGGTTGGATATATTCCTTCCAAGCCGGTTGATAGAAAATCAATGCTGTCAATCTTTTCGCTTAACACTCCTTTTCGGCTCAAGAAGTAGAAAGTGGTGCCAAAATCTTTTTGGATGGCGGCATATTCACCTTGAAATCCGTAAGTCACAGAATAATCAACTGTCAAAAATTCTTTTAACGTGGTAGCATCAATGTAATACGTGCGCCAGCCGGGGATGCCAATGCCAAATGTTTTTCCAACAATGACGCCGCTGCCTTGATCACCCATCCATTTGTATGTTCTGGGCAAAGTCGCTTCTTTTCCGGTCTTGTCGATCAAACCGTATTGCCCATTTTTTCTGAACATGGCCCATCCGTCTACAAAAGAGCTGATCGTGTCATACGTGATCGGGATCACTAATTTGCCTTGGGCGTTTATGAATCCCCTGCGCTCCCCGTAACGAGCTTGTACCAGGGCCATACCGTCGGAGAAATCCTGGGAACCGGG